>NZ_JAKRNR010000052.1:0-11541 GCF_022346685.1 Sphingomonas sp. ACRSK
GCCCGCGTCCCCCGCCCGGGCCACGCTCGCCCCGCGCTTCGCGCGGCGGCGGCGGGGCCGGCGGGCGGCTGCAGTTCGCGGCCTATCACACCTGGCAGTTCGAAAACTCGATCCTGATCCGCGAGGGGCTGCCCGAGCTGGACCTGCTCAACGGCTCCGCATCGGGAAGCCGCGGCGGCCAGCCGCGCCACCAGATCCAGCTGCAGGGCGGCTATGTCGTCAACGGGCTGGGCGCGCGCGTGAGCGCCAACTGGCAGAGCGCGACCGAGGTCAACGGCGGCACGACCGGCAACGACCAGCTGCGCTTCGGCTCGCTCGCCACCGCCGACCTGCGGCTGTTCGCGAACCTGGGCCAGCAGCCGGCGCTGGTGCGCGACCATCCGTGGCTGCGCGGCACGCGGGTGACGCTGTCGGTCGACAACATCTTCAACCAGCGCCAGGAAGTGACCAGCGCGCAAGGGACGGTGCCGCTGAGCTACCAGGGCGGGTTCCTCGATCCGCTCGGGCGGACGGTGCGGATCAGCGTGCGCAAGCTGTTCTTCTGAGAACCGCGGGCGCGGCAGCCGGGGGAAGCCGGCCTGCCGCGCCCGTGGCGCTTCCCTGCCGGCGCGATCAGAAGCGCGCGGCAAGGCCCAGCCAGAGCCGGGCCGGATCGATCACATAGGCATAGTCGGCATAGTCCAGCCGCTTGTCGAACAGGTTCTGGATGCCGCCGTGGAGGGTCACGGCCTCCGTCAGCCGGTAGCTGCCGCCGATGTCGACGGTGGTGTAGGAGGCGGCGACGACGTTCTCGCCGCTGATCTGCGCCTCCGTCACGGCTTCCTCGCCGCGGTAGATGGCGCGGACGTAGCCGCTGAAGCCGCCCGCCGGCTTCCAGTTGAGCGAGGCGCTGGCCTGCTGCTTGGGCGTGTCGTTGAGCGCGGCACCGGCGTTCGCGCCGCTCAGCTGCTCGGAATCGGTGAGCGTGCCCGAGGCGTTGAGGCGCAGCGTCGGGGTGAGGCGCACGTCCACGGTCGCCTCAATGCCCTGGACCCGCGCGCGGTCCACGTTGACATAGGTGGTCGGCGGCCGGCCGATCGTGCTCAGCGGTTCGTCGATGCACCAGGCGGCCGCTTCCTCGCAGGTGACGCGGGTGATCTTGTCCTTGAAGCGGGTGTCGTAGGCGGCCAGGCTCGCCTGGAACCCGTCGCCGTCATAGAGCAGCGACGCCTCGAAGGTGCGCGAGGTCTCCGCCTCCAGATCGGGGTTGCCGTAGATCGTGCCGCCGCGGCTCGTCTGGCCCCAGTCCTCGAGCGTCTGGCGCAGGTTGGGCGCGCGGAAGCCCTGCGAATAGCCGCCCTTGAGCGTGAAGTCGGGCGTCATGTTCCACACCGCATAGACGCGCGGCGTCCAGTGGGTGCCATATTGCTCGTCGTCGTCCATGCGCAGGCCGCCGGTGAGCTTGAACCCGTCCGCCACCGCGAGCTCGTTCTCGGCGAACAGCGCCCAGTTGGTGCGGCTGGCGCCCGTGCGGGTCGATCCGTTGAGGCGGTTGCCGGTGAGGTCGGTCAGATCCTCGTTGCGGTAGAAGGCGCCGATGCTGAGCATGTTGGAGGGCAGCGGCACCGTCCAGATCGACTGGCCGACCGTGTTCTTGATCCGCTTCTCGCCCTCGACGTGCTCGGCATCCTCGTACTGGAGGTAGCTTTCGGACGCGGCGAAGCCCCACTTGCCGCTGTGGCTGAGCGACGCGACCCACCGCTTCTGGGTCATGGTGTCCTGGGTGCCCTCGGGCACGGTGTCGCTCGCCTCGACGGTCTTGCCGGCGGTGGAGATGGTCTTCTGCCGATAATAGCCGCCCTCGACCAGGAAGCGGTGGTCGGCGCCGGCATCGAAGCCGAGCTTGCCTGCGATCGAATCGTCGTGGCGCTCCGGCGTGCCGCCGATCACGTCGTCCTCGCTGCGCCGGTTGCGCGAACCCTGGAGCTGGATGCCGACCGCGTCGCCAGCGAGCGGCCCGGACAGGTAGAAGTTGCCGTCATAGACGTTGCCGAAGTCGTCGCCGAGTTGGAGCGTGCCGTTGACGCGCGCGCTGCCGCGCCAGCGGTCCGATATGGCCCGGGTGATGACGTTGACGACGCCGCCCATCGCATCCGAGCCGTAGAGCGAGGACATCGGCCCGCGCACCACCTCGATCCGCTCGATTGCCTCGAGCGGGGGTAGCAGGCCGCCTTCGCTGATGCTGCCGCCGTTGGTGCGCGATTCGCGCGAGGACAGGCGTTTGCCGTCGACCAGGATCAGCGTGTACTGCGGCGCCATGCCGCGGATGGAGATGTCGCGGCTGTTGCCCTCGCCCGGAGTGACGGTGACGCCGGGGATTTCCAGCAGCGCGTCCGTCACCTCGCGATAGGGAAGCCGCTCCAGATCCTCCCGCGTGATGACGCTGATGGAGGCGGGCGCGTCCTTGACCTGCTGTTCCCGCGCCGTGGCGGTGACGACGATCTCGTCGGTGTTGAGGCTCTGCTGCGCGGCCGGCACCTCTTCGGCGTGGAGCGGTGCGGCGACCGCTGCGGCGAGCGTCAGGGTCGCCGTTCCGGCGAGCCACCCAAAGCGAGACATGCATTCCCCCTGCTATTGCGAATAAGTCGCAGGCTCATTGTCGGGGTAGGCGCCGTTCGCCAAGGGGTCCGCAGCGTATATCGGCTATTCGCTGGACGAATGGCAGGCGGTGCCGAGCCGGTCGGCGAGCCAGGAGACCGCCGGATCCTGTGCGCTGCGCTCGTGCCAAAGGAGGGTGTAGTGGAGGGTGCCGACCTCGGCCGGGGCGTGTCGCAGCGCGAGGCCGTGGACGCGGGCAAAGGTGCGGGCTGCCCGGAGCGGCAGCATCATGAGGAGGTCGCTGCCGGCGATCACCCCGGCGGCGGCGTGGAAATAGGGGATGCGGGCGCTGACCTTGCGCGCCCGCGCGACCTCCCCCAGCACATGGTCCAGCCGTTCCACCTCGGCATCGCTGACGGTGATGCCGAGGTGGGCGCAGCCGAGCAGCTGGTCCAGGGTCAGCGCGCCGTCCCCGGTCGCGAGCGGATGCTCCGGCCGCATCAGGCAGGCGAAGCTGTCGGTGAACAGCGCGCGCCCGTGCAGCTGCGCAGGGTTATAGTCGAGGCCGGAGACGGCGAGGTCGATGTCGCCCGCGGCCAGCGCCGCCGCGGGCTCGAACGGCAGCGGCACGATGTCGATCGCGGCCTCGGGCGCGGCCTTCAGGATCGCCGGCAGCGCCGGGGTGATTGCCGCCATCACGCCGAAGTCGGTGGCGGCGATGCGGAAGCGCCGTCGCAATGAGGCCGGCTGGAATTCCGGCGACTCGATCAGGACGGCGGCCGACTCCAGCCAGTTGCTGACCGGCTCCAGCAGCGCGTCGCCGCGCGCGGTGCGGCACATGCGGTTGCCGACGCGGACCAGCAGCGGATCGCCGATCGCGCTGCGCAACTGGGCAAGCGAGCGGCTGACCGTCGGCTGGCTGAGGCCGAGCTTGCGGGCGGTGGCGGTGACGCTGCACGTCCGCAGCAGCACGGCCAACATGGCCAGGAGGTTGAGGTCGAGCGAGGGGAGGTGCACAACCCCCGTTATTGCGAACGCCTGTCGATAGCAACACGGGCGTCTCTCCGCCGGCTGCCGGTGCTGGCGGCCTCGTCGCTGCGCAATGTCAGCACCTCGACGCCAGTGCTGGTCACCGCGACGGTGTGCTCGAACTGGGCGGAGAGGCGGCCGTCCTCGGTGACGACGGTCCAGCCGTCGTCGGCGGTGGCGACGCGGCGGCTGCCCTGGTTGAGCATCGGCTCGACGGTGAAGGTCATGCCCTCGCGCAGCCTGGGGCCGGTGCCGGGGCGGCCGTGGTTGAGGACGGAGGGCTCCTCGTGCATCTCGCGGCCGATGCCATGGCCGCAATATTCGCGCACGACCGAATAGCCGTTCTTCTTGGCATGGCGCTCGATCGCGGCGCCGATATCGCCCAGGTGCCCGCCGGGGCGGACCTGGCGGATACCCTCCCACATCGCCTCCTGCGCGACGCGCACCAGCCGGCGCGCGGCCGGATTGACGGTGCCGACCATGTAGGTCTTGCTGGAATCGGCGATGAAGCCGTTCTTCTCCAGCGTGATGTCGAGGTTGATGATGTCGCCGTCGCGGATGATGTCCTGCGCGCTCGGCACGCCGTGGCAGACCACCTCGTTGATCGAGCAGTTGAGGACGTACTGGAAGCCGTACTGGCCCTTGCTGGCGGGGCGGGCGGCGAGGTCGTCGGTGATGAAGCGCTCCACCAGGTCGTTGACCTGTAGGGTCGACATGCCGGCGAGGTCCTGGGCGTCGAGCATCTCGAACACCGAGGCGAGCAGCCTGCCCGAGATGCGCATCAGCGCGAGTTCCTCCGGGGTCTTCACCATCTCAGGCGGCCGCGGCGTGGGCGGGCGGCAGGTCGACGGCGGCGGCGAGCTCCGCCTTCACGATGTCGCTGAAGGAGAGGGTCGGGTTGGCCTCGGCGAGCATGCCGATCTTCATCCAGAACTCGGCCTGGGCGTTGATCGAGCGGCACATCACGGTGCTGGCGCGGCGCACCTCTGCATGGAGGTGGTCGTCGATCTTCACGATGCCCATCGGGGGTCCTTGTGCAGGCAGGGATATGCGAAGCGTATATGGATCGTATATCGACGGGTCAACCGGAGGGCAGCGGCGCGCTGGCATGCGCTGCGGCTTTGCGGTAGCGCCGGGACCATGAAGCAGCCGCATATCGTCGCCATCGGCGGAACGCTCCGCGCCAGCTCGGGCACCGCCCGCGCGCTGGAGATCGCGCTCGCCCAGGCCGAGAGCCTGGGCGCGCGCACCACCTTGCTGACCGGGGCCGCGATCGACTTTCCCAACTACGAGCCCGAAAGCGCGCTGGAGAATCCGGTGATCGCGGCGTTCCTGGCGACGCTGCGCGATGCGGACGGAATCGTGATCGGATCGCCGGGATACCACGGCACGCTGTCGGGGCTGGTCAAGAACGCGCTCGACCATGTCGAGCTGATGCGCAGCGACGAGCGCGTCTATTTCGACGGGCTGCCGGTGGGGATCATCGCGACGGCGGCAGGCTGGCAGGCGGCGGTGGCGACGCTGGGCACGCTGCGCACGGTGGCGCACGCGCTGCGCGGCTGGCCGACGCCGATGGGGGTTGCGATCAACACGCTGGCGAGCCCTAATGCGATCCACGAGGCCGAGCCGCAGATCGCGACCATGGTGGGGCAAATCATGGGCTTCGTCGGGCGCGGCTGAGGCAGCGCCCCGCGGCATCGACACGACATTCGCAAGGCAGGACATACCGACACAGCAGTTCCCGACAAGGAGACAGGCGATGGTGGAGAGCGTGGTGACGCGAAGAGGGTTGCTCCAGGCCGGGGGAGGCGTGGCGGCCGCCTCGCTGGTCGCCGCCGCAGGTCCGGCGACCACGCTTGTCCAGGGGAGCGGCGGCGCAAAGCTGGCCGGACAGCCGCTGCCGGGCGGGGCGAAGCTGCCGACGACTCCCCCGGCGCGCAAGGCCGCCGACAGCGTCGGCTTCGCGATCGTGGGGCTGGGCGGCTATGCGCTCAACCAGATGATGCCGCGCTTCCCCCAGGCAAAGCGGGCGCATGTCGCGGCGATCGTCTCGGGCAATCCGGAGAAGCTGCGCCAGGTGGGCGACGCCTATGGCGTGCCCGCCGACGCGCGCTATTCCTATGACGACTTCGCCAGGATCGCGGCCGACAAGCGGATCGAGGCGGTCTATGTCGTGCTGCCCACCGGCCTGCATGCCGAATGGGTGATCCGCGCCTTTGCCGCGGGCAAGCATGTGCTGTGCGAAAAGCCGATGGCGCTTTCGAGCGCGGAGTGCGAGCGGATGATCGCGGCGGGCAAGCGCGCCAACCGCAAGCTGATGATCGCCTATCGATCGCACTTCGAGCCGTACAACGTCGAGGCGATGCGGCTGATGCGGCAGAAGGCGGTGGGCACCATCCGGCTGCTGCGCACCGAGCAATCCTATCGCATGGGGCCGACGAGCCCGAGCGAGAACTGGCGGGCGAGCCGGGCGCTGGCGGGCGGCGGGCCGCTGGAGGACTACGGCATCTATGGCCTGCAGTCGGCGCTCTACCTGACCGGCGAGATGCCGGAGAGCATCAGCGCCACGACCTTCCGCCCCTCAGGCGACCCGCGCTTCGCCGAGATCCTGGCGCATGTGTCGTCGCAATGGCGCTTCCCGTCGGGTGCGGTCGCGCAGCTGGTGACCTCCTATGACTCGGCCGGCATCAACTTCGCCGAGGTGCGCGGCACCGAGGGCGTGCTGAAGATGGACCCGGCGACCAGCTATTCGGGCCAGAAGATGTGGACCGAAGGGCGCGGGGCACGCGAGTTCTCCCCCGGCGACCCGGAGGTGCAGTTCGCGGGGCAGCTCGACCATTTCACCGATGCCATCCGCACCGGCTCGCCGATCCGGACGCCGGGGGAAATGGGGCTGCGCGACCTCCGCCTGATGGAGGCGATCTACGCCTCGGCCGAGCGCGGCCAGACGGTGAAGCTGGCGCCCGACGGACGCATGCGGGGCTGATCGGGCTCACGGGCCGCCGGACCTTGCCGGCGGCCCGGGGTCCGCGCCCGGATCAACTGGTGGACCGTGCCGGGGGCAGCCGGTCCAGCTCGGCATCGAGGACGGGCCGGTCCTCGCCCGCTGCCAGCGCGAGGTGGCGGCCGGTGTCGCCGACCCGTGCGGCGACGTCGCGCGCGATCGCGTCGCGATTGGTGCTGCACCAGCCCGGGCGGCTGCCGCTCGCCACGTCGTTGCGGACGAAGCTGCGCGAGAAGGAGGCGTCCTGCCCGCGCGTGGCGGCGCGATCGACCGAGAGGTGCGCGGTCCAGGCGCAGCGCAGCGTCGAGGGACGGCCGCCCGGGGCGACGGTGCCCAGCTGGCGGTGCTCGACCCGAACCGTGCCGCGATAGTCGGCCTGCACCGGGCCGGAGGCGTGCTGGACGGTGATCTGATGCGCGCCCGCCGGGGTGGCGGTGGCGGCGGCGAGGAGCATCGCTCCGATTGCTAGAGACATGATGAGACTTCCGGATCGTCTGAATGGGGGGCCGGGGGCGGGCGCTGACTGCTGCCATCGCCCGCGGGCCGCCGGCAGGGTGGATGCGGCGGGCCCGATCAGGCGGGCTGCGGCCGGCGGCTCATGGCGTGCAGCCGATCCTTCACACGCAGGCGCAGCCGTTTCAGCCGCAGCAGGTTCAGCGTGTCGGGGGTGCGCCGCTTCGTTTCGGCGCGGATCTGCTCGTCGAGCCGCTGGTGCAGCTGGGTGAGTCTATAGACGAAGGTGTTCAAAGCCTCTCTCCAATCCGAGATTGAAAGATCGGATGATCGGCGATGAAAGGGGGCAGGAAGCCAGGCCAACATCGAGATCACCCGATGCGGTCCGACATCACGTTCCTCCCGAAGGAGGAGCGCCAGAGGGGCCCGGCCCGCACCCTCAAGCTAGGGTGCGGTGCGCCTCCGTCAAGGCACTGGCGTGTAACAAAGTGGGTCTGGTTGACAAAGCCGGCCGGCGGGATCACCCTTCGTCCATGTCCGCACAGGCGACATATCAGCGCTTCCGCGACCACGCCGGCCAACTCGCCGCGCGCGCGTAGCCCGGGTTCGGCGGCGTGCCGCCCGGGCCCGGGACTTATTCGATCCGAACGTCGGGACGCGCCCTGCGCGCCCGGTCCTCGAGTAAGCGGAATCCCTGTCATGACCGAAGCAGTTTCGATGACCCCGGCGCGCCGTCCGGTGGCGGATGCATCGCAGATCCACGCCGACCCCGCGCCGCGCGAGCTGGTGATGCGGCCGGAGCATTTCTTTTCCAACACCTTCCACCTGGAGATGGAGGGCACCGACGCCGGCCGCGAGGAGGCGCTGGCATCGTTCCGCGCCGCCCCGACGCGCGACGAACCGGGCGCGCTGAGCCTTGTGCTGATGATCCTGCTGATCGGGGTGCCGGCGCTCGTGGCGCTGGCGCTGTTCTCGGCAGCATAGCCCCGCGCCTCCCGCCGGTCGGGCGGGAGGCAGCCGGTGGCGGTCGGGCCCCGATCTTTTGCAAGGAGCACCCGTGCCGACCGGGCTGAAGGCGCTGCTGCTGGTGGTCGCAAGCGCGCTCTGCTGGCTCGGCGCGTGCCGGCTGGCAGGGGTGCGCGAGCCGTGGGATGCGGAAGCCTATTGGCGGCTGTGGGTGCCCGCGTCCCTTGCCCTGTCGGCGGTCGCCGGATGGTTCTGGCGGAAGCCGGGGTGGCCGGCCGGCGTGCTGATCACCTTTGGCCAGCTGCCGGTGCTGTGGATCGCAGACGGGGAGAGCGGCGGGCTCTGGGTCGCCGGGGTGCTGATCCTGGGGGTGCTGGCGCTGCCGGCGGCGGCGGTTTCGGCGCTGGCGGCGCGGCTTCGGCGCGGAACGCGGCGTTAGAGCGATCCGGCTTGCGTCGGCCGAGATTTGCGATCAGCTTTGCGGAGAAGGCGTTCCTGCGCCGAGGCACGGAACGTCGCGCTTTGAGGGAGGCGGCCGAATGCACGTCAGCATCGCAAAGGCAGGTGAGTCGGCGGATCGGGGAGGGGTGCTGTGATCGCGACCGTGATCGCCGCGCTGCTGCTGGGGCAGACGCAGGTTCCGCAGGAGCGCGCGTCGTCGCTCGCCTCGGCATCCCCGGATCCCGGCGAGACCGCACGCCCGGCGCGTGCGCGGACGGCGGCGGACCCGGCCTCGCTGGCGGAGATGCAGGCGTTCGGGCGCTGTGCGGCGCGACGCGCGCCCGCCAAGGCGGCGGCGCTGCTGCAGATGGACTATACGACGCCGCAATATCAGCAGGCGCTCCGGAAGCTCGCCTTGTCCAACGCCAGCTGCTCGCCCGGAAAACAGGGCCGGTTCGCCGGGGTGCTGTTCGCGGGGGCGGTCGCGGAGGAGCTGCTGTCGCATGCCGGCAACCTGCCGGAGGCGCTTGCCTATGACCCGGCCAAGACGGCGGTGAAGACGCTGGGCGAGACCGACCGGACGGCCAACTGCGTCGCGCGCACGGCATCCCGCGAGGTCGCGGCCCTGTTCGCGACGCCGGTGGCGAGCGAGGCCGAACGCGCGGCGATCCGCACCCTCACGCCGGTGGTGGAGACGTGCATGGCGAAAGGCCAGACGGCGCGCTTCAACTATCCGGGGCTGCGGGCGATCCTGGCCACCGCCTCCTATCGCATCGTCGAGGCGGGCCGGGCCTCGGCGGCCGCAGGCTAGCCCAAAAGGACGGACGGCGGCGCCGCTTCTAGCTTGCGCGGTTCAGCCAGTGGCGGTGGACGAACCAGCCGGTGATGCCGGCAGCGAGCAGGATGCAGACGCCGATCACGCCGGCAAAGGCCCAGGGGGCGTGGGCGAAGGGAATCCCCTCGACGTTCATGCCGAGCAGGCCGGTCAGGAAGGTCAGCGGCAGGAACACCATCGCGACGATCGCGATCTGGAGCGAGCGCTGGTCGATCTGTTCGGCGCGCAGATCGGTGAGCGTCTCGTGGATCAGCGCGGCGCGTTCGCGGATCGCCTCCAGCTCCTCCGCCATGCGCGCGGCCTGGTCGGCGGCGGCGGCGATGTGGAGGCGGTCGTCGGCGCCGAGCCAGTCGCCGGGCAGCGCCGAGAGCTTTTCGAGCGCCGCGCGCTGCGGGCTGAGGAAGCGGCGGTAGCCGATCGCCTGGATGCGGGCGCGGCTGACGATGCGCCGCAGCTCGAACACGCGGTCGGCGCTCAATTCCCCCTCGCAATCGTCGAGCGTGTCGCCGAGGTCGGCGACGAGCGGGTCGAGCTCGCCCGTGATTTCCTCGGCAAAGGCGACGATCAGGTCGCCCGGATCGGCGACCTGGGCCTGTTCGACCTCTTCGCGGACCGCAGGCATCGCGGTGAGGCGGTGGCGGGTGACCGAAAACACGCGGCCCGCGGCGGCATAGAGGCGCACGGAGGCGAGCGGATCGGAGGTGGCGAGATCGTCGGGCGAAAGGCCGCGCAGGTTGACGAAGGCGCCGTTCTCGATGGCGGTGCAGCGCGGGCGCGTCTCGACCGCGACCAGCGGGTCGATGACCCAGGCGGGGAGGCCGGCGACGCCCTCCAGCCAGGGGCGCAGCGCCGGCTCCTCGCCATGGAGGTGGATCCACACCAGCGCGCCGTCTGCGGTGAGCGCATCCTCCAGGGGGATGGTGCGGGCCGTGCCGTCCTTCACCTGCATCGCAAAGCCGTTCAACGCAGCATCTCCAGCAGGATCGTAAGGCCCGGAGCGTCGGGCGGGGGGGTGTCGCCAGCAATGCGATCGGCATCGGCGCGCGCGCGGTCGAGGATGGCGGCAGGCACGTCGGGGGCGTGGACCAGCCGGTCGGCGCGGGCGAGCAGGCGGGCCTCGCGCAGGGTGAGGTCGTCGGGATCGGGCGAGCGCAGGGCGATGCGGACGTGTTCGGACGGCGGCGCCTCGGCGGTGTCGAGCCAGCGGGCGACGGCGTCGTCATCCTGTGCGGTCAGCGGGTCGAGCGCACCGCCTGCGGAGAGCGCGGTGCCGAGCGCGCGGCGGCGGGCGTCGCCGTCGGGGAAGCGCTGACGCAGGACGGTGCGGGCGGCGTGGAGCTGTCCGGCTAGGCGGCCGAGGCCGGCGGGGAGCAGCGTCTCGAGCCGCTGGCGGACGGCGGCGGCGAGGCCGGCGGAGATGCCGCCGGTGGCGACCGCGACCAGCAGCGGATCGCGGTCGACGATCGCGGGCAGGGTGAAGTCGCAGAGTTCGGGCCGGTCGACCGCGTTGACCAGGATGCCGCGGGCGCGGAGCGCGGCGATGGCGGCATGCGCTTGCGTCTCGTCGGCAAGGGCGACGACGGCGAGGCGGGCGTCGGGGTGATCCTCGACAACCTGCGCCCCGGCGCGCTCGAGCAGGCGGCGCTTGGCGTCGGCGGCGGGGCCGCTGCCCTTCAGGATCACCGGCCTGCCGGCCAGCCGCAGCAGGACCGGCAGGCCGATCATGTCAGGCGAGCCAGTCCGGCAGCACGTCCGCCTCGACCATTGAGCGGATCGACGGGCGCTCGCGGACCACGGCGAAGCGATCGCCCGAGACCAGCACCTCGGGCGTGAGCGCGCGCGAGTTGTAGGTGCTCGACATGGAGGCGGCGTAGGCGCCGGCGGTGCGGAAGGCGACGAGGTCGCCGGCCGCGACATGGTCCATGGTGCGGCCGGTGGCGAAGGTGTCGCCGGTCTCGCACACGGGGCCGACGACGTTGACGGTCTCGCGCTGGCCGGTGGGCGCCACCGCCTCGATCGCGTGATAGGCGTCGTAGAGGCTGGGGCGCAGCAGGTCGTTCATGGCCGCGTCGACGATCACGAAGGGGGCGTTAGCGCCCTGCTTCACGCGGATCACGCGCGAGACGAGTACGCCGGCGTTGGCGACGATGAGGCGCCCGGGCTCGAAGATCAGGCGCGCGTCCCAGCCGGCGGTGGCGCGGCGGACCATGTCGCCATAGGCGGCGGGGGAGGGGGG
>NZ_JAKRNR010000053.1:0-10710 GCF_022346685.1 Sphingomonas sp. ACRSK
GACCATCGAACATCGGCGCTTGCAGCACCGCAAGTTCGCCGCCTAACATCAACCCCCTGACGAGGTCCGCACTCCGCTAATCTACGCCGCGAGTTGTGCCGAATGTTCTGACGACGGACAGGTGCAGGAATTGCCGGCCTTAGCTAGCTGGAGCGCGTAACCCTACACCTTCGGCGGCGGAGAAAAGCACGTGCGAAAGGACCAGAACGGGCTGCGTTCATCGAACTTGCACCCCTCCAGCCGCGCAAATCGCGTAGCCGAGCGGAGGCAGGGACACGCTCACGCTACCTGGCGCCGTCGCCCGCGCCGCGCATTTGCCCGCGAGGGTCGTGAAAGCACGCGAGTCCCCTTCGACCTGAACATTGCGCGTGATCGGTGCCGACGACGTGTTGAAGACGAGCAGCACTTCTCGTCCCGTGGACGGGTCGAACCGCGAAACCGCCAGCAGCCCCGGCTTTTCCTCTCTCGCGCGCAGCAGTTGCCGTCCGCGGGTCAGGGCCGGATGCGACAAGCGGATGCGGGAAAGCGATGCGATCTGTCGAAAGAGCGGGTTGGCTCGGCCAAAATTCTCGGTTGCAGTGGTCGCATCGGTGCCCAGCAAGCGATTGTCGTTATATTGGGGTACTTGGCTGGCGAACATGTCTTCGCGCGAGTCCTGATCCCCGCCGTCACCGATAAAGCCTTGTTCGTCCCCTGAGTAGATGGTGGGCACTCCTCGCAGGCTGAGCAGCATGGCGTTGGCGAGCATGACCCGGCGCATCACCTCTCCGTCACTCGCTTGGGGAAAGTTGCGACGAACCTCCGTCGCGAAGCGGCCGTCGTCGTGGTTGCCGGTAAAGGTTGGCAGTTGAACCGCGGTGGCGAAGCCGTCCTCGTACAGCGAGTCACCGTCGAGCAGCGTCTCGAACTGATCGGTGCCCTTTGTGCCCGCCACCGTCTGCACGACCGCCTCGCGGAAGGCGAAATCAAGCACCGCGGGGAAGCGATCGACGCGCGTGAACCGCGCCAGCCCGCCTGCCTCCACCGCATGAAGCGCGACTTCGCCGAAGATGTGGAAGTTCGGAATGCCGCGGTCACGCGCGCGTTGCCGGATTGCCGGGACGAACGACTGCCAGAACTCCGCATTCACGTGGCGCGCGGTATCGATGCGAAATCCGTCCACGCCGAAACGGTCGATCCATCCCCCGAATATGTCGATCATCCCCGCCACGACGCGCGGGTGTTCGGTCATCAGATCATCCAGCCCGAAAAAGTCGCCCATGGTCGAGCTCTCGTTCCGGAACGTCGTGTTGCCGCGATTGTGGTACAGCGTGACGTCGTTCAGCCAGGCGGGCACCTTGATCGTCTTTTCCGTCTCCGGAACAAACGGCGTATAGGCATAGTCCGGTCGGATCAGCTGCGCGAAGTTCTCCGTTGTCTGCACCCCGTCACCTGCAAAGCCGGGATTGATCGCCGTGCCGGTCGGCCCGCCGCGCCGCTGATACGGATAGTCCGCGACCGAGCGGTAGCTGCACTCGCGCCCGTTCTGGCACTCGCGATACTGGATTACGTCGGCCGTGTGGTTGACCACGATGTCCATATAGACCTTCATGCCGCGGGCATGGGCCGCATCGACTAGGTCCTTAAAGTCGGCATCGCTGCCGAGATGCGGGTCGACATGGGTAAAGTCGGTGATCCAATAACCGTGATAACCCGCGGACTGATGTCCTGACGGACCCTGCACCGCCTTGTTCTTGAAGATCGGTGCAAGCCAGATTGCGGTGGCGCCGAGCGACTGGATATAATCCAGCCGGTTGCGCAGCCCCTTCAGATCGCCGCCATGGAAGAAGCCCTTCGAGGTCGGGTCGAACCCGGTCACCTCGCGCCCGCCGGTCAGCCCGCCGCGATCGTTGCTGGGGTCGCCATTCTCGAACCGATCCGGAAGAAGGAAGTAGATCACCTCATCCTGCGGCAATCGCTCCCGGAAGCTGGCGGGAGTGGACGTGGCCGGCTCGGCGGCGGCGGCGGGGTGGGCCAGCGCGGCGGCGCAGGCGAGAAGGGCGGCGCGGATCATTGCAGTTCCTCGGTAGCGGCTCGGAGAAATTGTTCATGGGTGGGCATGCGCCCGACTACGGCGGCGACATGCTGGCGCTGCGCGTTCAGAAAACTCGCCAGATCACCAGCGGACGGCGCATCGGCCAGAGGGTGATAGGCGTTGGGGTGTACACCTTGGCCCAGCAAAACTTGCAGCCAGCCCACCTCTGTAAACAGCTCGTCGCCCTCGCGAACGATGCGGCCGCTGGCGCGGAACAGGTCGAGCTTGGTGGCGAGCTGGTCCGGCAGGGGCGTTGCGCGACACGCCTGCCAAAAAGGTTCGGCGCGCGTGTTCGCTCGATAATGCAGCACCAGAAAATCACGAATGGCGGTCCATTCGCGCTCCGTTTCCCGATTGAACGCGTCGCGGTCGGCATTGGCGATGTGTTCGCCCGGCCAGAACTGGAGAAGGCGGGCGATGCCGGACTGAACCAAGTGCAGGCTGGTCGATTCCAGCGGCTCCATGAAACCGCTCGCAAGCCCCAGGGCGACGCAATTGCCTGCCCAAGCATGGGTGCGGCGCCCCGTGGTGAAGCGGATCAGCCGCGGCTCGGCGCGCGCCGGCGCGTCCAGTCCACCCATCAGCTCGGCCGCGGCGGCAGCCTCGTCCATGAAGGCGCTGCAGAATACCAGCCCGTTTCCTGTGCGGTGGCGCAACGGGATGCGCCACTGCCACCCGGCTGTCCTGGCGGTCGCGCGCGTGAAGGGTGGGATTGGCTGAGTGGCCTCGCTGGGCACGGCGAGCGCCCGGTCGCAGGGCAGCCAGCGCGACCAGTCGTCGAATGGCACGCCCATCGCGCCCCCGACCAGCAGGCTGCGGAAACCGCTACAGTCGATGAACAGATCGCCCGCGACCCGGCGGCCGTCGACCAGGATCAATGCAGTGGCGTCGCCACTGAGCGGGTCGCGCGCGACATCGGCCACCTCCCCCTCCACACGCGCGACACCGCGCTCTTCGGCGTGTTGGCGAAGGAGGTCGGCATAAAGGCCGGCGTCGAACTGGTACGCCCAGGTCAATCCGGTGGGCAGGTCCGGCCGACCCAGATCGGGGGCAAAACGCCCCGCCGTCGCTGCCGCCGCCGCAACGCTGTAGTCCGACAGCGCGCCCGATTGCCCACGCAGCCAGTAATGATGGAACGGCACGAGGCCCAACCCGCGCCCGATCGTGCCAAAGGCATGGATGTAGCGGCTGTCGCGCCCGGTCCAGCCGACGAACTCGATGCCGAGCTTGATGGTGCCCTGCGTGGCAGCGAGGAACCTGCCTTGCTCGATACCCAGGCTGGCGTTGAACAGGCGGATCTGGGGGATCGTCGCTTCGCCGACGCCGACGGTTCCGATCGTGGCGGACTCGACCAGCGTCACCCGATGGTTCGCGGGCAGGAACCGCGAGAGGGCGGCCGCCGCCATCCAGCCGGCGGTGCCTCCTCCCAAAATAACGATCTGCCGCACTGCCGGCCCTCTGGGATAAAGACGGCGCCGGCCGCACAAGCGACCGGCGCCAAGGGGGAGGTCAGAACTTGTAGTTGAAGCCTGCCAGGAAGCGGCGGCCATAGGACTGATAGTCGATGACCTGATCGCGCGCGGTGCCGTTGATGGTCACAAAGGGTTCGTCCGTCAGGTTCTGGCCCTGCAGGTAGACCGAGAGGCCCTTGAAGGTCCCGCTGCGGAAATCATAGCCGACCTGACCGTCCACGATCATCTCGTCGACCGCACGCCGACGGGTGCGCGCCGCGCCGAAGCCCGACAGCTCGCCGATGAAGGTCGACCGGTAGCGGACCGAACCGCGGACGTTCAGACCCCATTTCTCAAAGAACGCCGTGCCGTTCGCCACCCAGCGCGAGTAGCCGGGGATGTCCTCCGCTGCGCCACCCGGCGTCGGCACGATCTCCGTCTTGGTGTATGACGCGCCACCGGTAACACCGAAGCCGTCGAGCGCCGAGGCGATCTGCTCGAGGGGCAGCGTGCCCGCAAGCTCGACACCGTAGATCGAACCACCCTCCCCGTTGATCGGCTGGGTGTTCCGGCCAAGCGTCGGCGTGCCCGCCGGCGCCCCGGTCGGCAGCGGATAGCCGGAGAAGTCGAACGGCACTTCGAGATTGTACACGAAGCTCTTCAGGTCCTTGTAGAACCCCTGCACCGCCAGGTAGCCGCGGTTGCCGAAATACTTCTCGATCGTGGCGTCGAACGAGTTGGAACGGATCGGGCGCAGGTACGGATTGCCTCCGCCGCCGGTGATGATCCCCTCGTTGGGGTTGTAACCGTAGCCGTTTGCAACGCGCATGTCGTCCATGCGTGGACGCTGCATCTGGCGTCCGGCCGCGACGCGGAACACCCAATCGCTGGCGAGGCGTAGCGACAGGTTCATCGACGGGAGCACGTCCGTATACGTAGCGCCGCGGATGATCTGGCTGAAGTCGGCGCCGTTGAACACCAGTCCCGACGACTTCTGCTCGGTAAAGACCGCCTGCACGCCGATATTGCCCGTCAACTCGGCCGTGCCGATCTCCTGACGAATATTGCCCTGCAGGTACGTCGTCATGATGTCCTCATCCACCCGGAAGGCGGACGAGATGACGTCGTTGGAAAGGTTCTGGACCTGCGAGTAGACGCCCCCATCCAACAGTTCGCGCGGATCGTAGCTCAGGACCGGGCCGAGGCCGAGATATTCGAGGTTTGTCGGCTTCTGCGCATATTCGGCGGGCAGCGGCTGACTCGTTGCGCCGTTCTGCAGAACCAGGAAGTACTGGGTCGGCGTCAGCGTTTTGTAGTGGTCGGTGTAGTTCATGCCGAAACGCACGGACGATAGCGGGAAGCCTTCGATCTCCTTCTCTACCTCGACGCGGTACTGGCGGATATCGTCCACAACCGAACGATCATTGTAATATCCAGCCTGGCGCGTTTCACCGCCCCAGCCCAGCGGATCAGTCAGCTGAATTAGATTGGGATCCGAATAGTCGAGCTCGTGCGTGAAGGTCGTACCGGTGGAGCCGCTCTGGAACCCGATCGTGTCGGTCGCCCCGACATTCGGACCGAAGCCGGTGCCGCTATAGGTTTCAAGCACGATCTCCGAACGGTCGGTGCGCGACAGCGACACGTCGATCTGCGCGTTCCAGCCGTCTTCCCCTTCATATTTGGCGTTGTAGCCGAACGAGTAGAGCTTTGCCTTGCGGTCGAACGCATCGTTGCGGACCACGCCTTCGACGTTGTTGAACGTGCCCGATGTGACCAATCCGTTCTCGATCTGAGCGTTGGTCAGCGGCGACTTGGGTACCGCCACGCCGCCCACGTCGACCGTACCGGCGTAGCTCAGCGGCAACTCGACGCCGCGCGAGATCTGCTCGTCCGAGAAGTCGGAGAAGAAGCCGTCCACGGTCATGGTGACGGAGTCGACCGGCTTCCACTCAACGGTGCCCTGAAGACCCAAGCGCTTCAGCTGGGTGGACGTCACGTAGGACTTGGAACCGCCGATCACCGGCGTGTCGGGCGCAGCGGCGTTGGCCGTGTCGAAGCCCCAGGCGTTGTACTGCTGGATCTGATACGGCTCGTTCAGATACGCTGCAGACAGGGCAACGCCCAACGTATCGTTGAAGAACTGGTCCACATAGGTGCCGCTGACGCGATAGCCCTTGTCGTCCGACCCGGCGTTCAGCCGGCCGATGTCGGTATAGGTACCGCGCGCGCCGACCGCGAAGACGCGGCGACCATATTCGATCGGCCGGATGGTGCGCAGGTCGACGGTGCCCGACAGGCCCTGGCCAACCAGCGAAGCATCGGCAGTCTTGTACACCAGGACCTGGTTGACGACTTCGGACGGATACTGGTCGTATTCGACGGCGCGGTTGTCACCCGTGGAGGTCTGCTCGCGACCGTTCAGGAGCGTGGTGGAGAAATCGGGGGCGAACCCGCGGATCGAGATCTGGTTCGAGCGGCCGCTGATGCGCTGCGAGGTGACACCTGGCAGACGCGCGATGGACTCGGCGATGGACGCGTCGGGCAGTTTGCCGATGTCTTCGGCCGACACCGACTCGATCACCTGCTCGCGCGATTTCTTCTCGACGACGGCGTTCTGAAGCGATGCGCGAAAGCCGGTAACGACCACGTCGGTGGCGCCGGAATCCTGCGCGGCCGCGGCCTGAGCACTCTGCGTCGCCGCATCGCCCGCGACAGCGACATTGGCGTCGCGCTGATCTTCGGCGCTGACTGCTTCGTTCGGATTCGCCGCAGTGCTGGAACTGTTCGCCGGGTCGGGCAGATTGGTCGAAGCCTGGCCGGTCTGCGCGGCGGCCGGAGCAGCCCACAACGCTGCACCCAACACTAGTGCGATGGTCGATACGCCGACCCCGGCACGGCTCGACCGGCCATGACCGAGCATCAGGGACATATTGTTCGTAAGCACCTTAGATCCTTCCCCCCAAACCCCCCGGCTTTCCGGAGCGGCAACATTGCGCAATCGATTACAGCAAACGATTGAACGGACAAGCGTCTCGAAACAAACTTGTTAACTGTTGCCTTGCGGCAACAAGCGCGCCGGTTAGCCGGCGCGCTTCTCACTTAGCGGTTGATGACGAACCGCGCCGCGCCCGGCTGATCCGGAATCGTGAAGCGGATCGTCTCCGCAACCGCATCCGCCGTGCTCGCAACCGCGCGGCTGCCGCGTGCGACCTGCGCCGGCCCCTGCCAGCCATGGACCGTGACCGCCAATTTACGCCACCAAGCGCGATAGCTGCCCTGCCGCTTGTTGAAGCTGACTTCCAGCCCGGTCGGCGTCACCTGGCAGCGCACCGTTTGGCGCAGGTACCCGCCACGCGTGAACGCCATCGAATGCCCATCATCGGCGTAAAGCTCGCCCGTGCAGTTCTCGCCCGGGTAGATGTCGAGCTGCAACGGACCTTCCGGCGTTTCGGCCGTGCTCTGCACCACGGCCTGCCGTGGCAGGATGGTGCCGGCGCGCACGAACACGGGCAGGTAGTCGAGGCGCGGCTTCTCGCGCACCGTGTCGCCCCGCGTCGTCTGCACACCGGTCGCCTGCGTCGCGGACTGGATCTGGCCGCTCTCGGCCGCCTGCGCCGTGCCTGCCCGCTTTCCCGTCCAGTAGTCGAACCAACCACCAGCCGGCAGGCAGACGTCATATTCCTGGGGCGACTCCATACGAGGCGGCGGCGCCACCAGCAGGGATTTGCCAAGCGTGAACGCCGAAGACTGGTCGCACGACATCGTGAGCGCGCCGGGATAGTCGTAAAAGACCGGACGCATGATCGGATCGCCGGTGCGCGAGTTCTGCTCGGCCAGGCCGTACAGATATGGCATCAGCTTGTACCGTTCCTCGACGTAGCGACGCCGGATCGCGAGGTGCTCCGGCCCATCCACCCATGGTTCGACCCGCGGCGTATCCTTGGCCGAATGGTCGCGGAACACGGGGTAGAACGCGCCGATCTCGAACCAGCGGGTCAACAGGTCCGGGCTCGGACCACCCGCAAAGCCGGACACGTCGGCACCCGAATAGGAAAAGCCGGACAAGCCCAAATTGATGATCTGGTGGATCGACAGCTTCAGATGTTCCCAGGTGGCCGAATTGTCCCCCGTCCAGGTGGCGGAATACCGCTGCCCGCCCGCATAGGAAGCGCGCGTCATCACGTAAGCGCGCTCGTCCGGGTTGAGGCGACGCAGACCGTCGTACGTGGCGCGGGTGTTCTGCATTCCATACACGTTGTGCATCTCGCGATGGCTTGCGACACGCGGCGCGAAATCGTCGCTGGCGATGCGATGAACATTATCCAGCGGCATGGTCTTGGTCGGCGTGTTGAAGATCGCCGGCTCGTTCATGTCGTTCCACGCGCCGGCCACTCCGTCGGCGATCTGCTGGCGGAACAATCCACCCCACCAGTCACGCGTCTCCGCCATGGTGAAATCGGGGAACACGGACGGCCCTGGCCAGACCGGCGCAACGTACACGGACCCGTCCGCCTCCTTGACGAAGTGATCGCCCGCGGCACCCGTGTCGTAGGGCTTGTAATCCTCGCCGGGCGCACGGGCGACGTGAAGGTCGGTAATCGTGATCACCTTGAACCCGTCATCCGCCATGTCGGAAACGAGCCCCTTCAGGTCCGGGAAGGTCTGCTTGTTCACCGTGAAAGGCCGGTTGCGGTCCTGGAAGTCGATGTCCAGCCAGAGGACGTCCGTCGGCACCTTCTCGGCGCGCAGCCGCGCTGCCACCTGACGCAGTTCATCCGCGCTCATGTAGCTGTAGCGCGACTGCTGATAGCCAAGCGCCCAACGCGACGTCAGCGGCGCCTTCCCCGTCAGGTCGGTGTAGCGGCGAACCACCTCCGCCATCGAGGGGCCGTTGATAACATAATAGTCGATCGGCCCATCCGGACCGCCGAAGGCGATTACGTCATCCTCCTTGTGACCGAAGTCGAACCAGGTGCGCCACGTGTTGTCGAGCAGGATGCCGTAGCTGCCGCCCTCCCCACCCGTGCCGATGAAAAACGGGATGGACTTGTAGATCGGATCGTCGCTGGGCGAGAAGCCGAACGCGTCCGTGTTCCAGTTCACGAAGCTCTTGCCCCGGCGGTCCAGTCCCCCGGTCTTGTCACCAAGGCCGAAGATATGCTCCGACTGCGGCAGCGCCTTGCGCAGCGTGAAGTCGGAACCGACAGTGCGGATCGGATCGGGCGCATCGGCGGTGATGACCTTGCCAGCCAGATCGGTGATAACCAGCCGGCCGTCCTCGAAGCGAACTCGCATGGTCCGGGTAGAGAAGCCGGTCGCGTTCGCCGTTACTGAAGCATGCCTCGCTCGCATCTCGGGCGAGACGGCCCAGCTCGCATCTTCCGGCATTTCGGTGCCGCGCGCGATGGTGACGCGCAGGATATCGTCGGTAAGCGCGGTCACCCGCACGACGTTCTCGCCTTGGCGCATCTCCATTCCGCCCGCGCGCGCGGTCACGCCCTGCGTTTGTGCCGCCGCGGGCGCGGCCATGGTGGGCAATGCCAGCGCGAGCGCGCCTGCCGCGCTCAGCAACCAGATGCGACGATGTACCATTCAGTTTCCTCCTGCCACCGCGACCTGATCCAGCCCGGCGCTCTTATGCAATCGATTACCCTGTATCGTCGGCGGCGGGATCCGGTCAACAATCAGCGTCGCCGATGCTGGCTGCGCTCAGGCCGACTGGCGGCGGACCAAGGCCAACGGAATCCGCGCAGACGCGGTATTCTCGCCCGAGATGCGACGGAACAGCAGGTCCAGAATCGTGTCAGCAGCCACCGTCAGGTCCTGACGGATGGTGGTCAGCGCCGGCATGGCATGAGCGGCAAGGCTGACGTCGTCATAGCCCACCACTGCAACCTCCTCAGGGACGCGCTGACCCTTGTCCGTCAAAGCCCGGATAACGCCAAGCGCGATCACGTCGGAAGCGGCCACCACCGCGTCGACTTCCGGCTCGGCCGCAAACGCCTGGTGCAGCGCTGCCGAACGCGGGTCGAAGGCCAGGGGCACGGGAATATGTGGACCCGGCGCGATGCCCCGCTTTGCATGCGCCTGAAGATACCCGGCGTAGCGCGCCTCCAGCTCAGGGATGTCCGTCATCCCGGCAAAGGCGATGCGGCGCTTGCCTAAATTCAGCAGGTGCTCTGTCGCGAGTTGCCCACCCAATCTGTTGTCGGTACCGACGCAGCAATAATCCGCCTCCGTCCCGTTCGCCTCTCCCCACACGACCAGCGGCATATAGCTGCGGCCAACATGGTGAAGGACCGGCTCTTGGTCGGACTGGCATAGAACGATGATCCCATCCACGCGCCCGCTGCGCGACAGGTTCGCCAGCCAGTTCGGGTCATGAGGCGTCACCGCGGATAGCAGCATGGCGTGTTCGCGACGGGCAAGCCCGTCCATGAGGTTGCCGATCAGTGCAGTGTAAAAGGGATCGGACACCCGCTGCGCGCTCTCGTGTCCAAGCGGAATGACGACCCCGACCGACTGGGTGCGACCAAGGCGAAGGTTGCGCGCCGTCTGGTTGATCTGAAACCCGTGATCCTCTGCGATCTGAAGGACCTTCCGCCGCGTGAGGGCGCTGACACTCGCCCGGCCGGAGAGCGCACGCGACACGGTCGCCGGGGTCACGCCCGCAATCGCCGCTATGTCGGCGAGGGTTTTTACTTGGGTCGTGCTCATTTCCTTCCAGACATAGGCGACGTCGCGCCGATGACTCAAGCCAGGGCTTGGGGTCGAGAGTACTGTTCGGCTGCAATCGACCTGATCTGACGGGTTGCCGCGCCAATCAGCATTGGCCCAGACGCGAAACACTTTTAACCGGGGTCGCTGACGGAGAGTGACCATGCAGAAAAAGATCTGGGCCGGACTGCTGATGTTGGCCGGCACCACAGCCGCCGCCCCGCAGATAGAAGCGAATACGACCTGTTCCGCGGCGCCGTTCGGCAAAACCCGCTTGTACCTGCGCGGCAGCATGAGCGGCTGGGCTGCTGCCGAGGAAGACGCGTTTCGTTGGGACTGCGACGCCTTGTCCGCCGTCAGCACCAATGGCACAGATTTGAGGTTGTGATTTAAGGAGGATCTGGGCTTCGTCGTAGTGACGAAGGAACGAAGATGAAGCCCAGATCCTCCAATGTAAAATCGCCCGCC
>NZ_JAKRNR010000054.1:0-10424 GCF_022346685.1 Sphingomonas sp. ACRSK
CATCAGGCCGGACTACGCCAGCTTATGGATAGCGCTTCATCCGGCCTGATGACCCCCTGCGTCGTGCCCGGATCATACCGTTCAATGAAGCGACAGGCACGGTGCAGACTGTCCAGATAAGAGCGGCAACTCTTCTATGACGTAGCGATTGACGAGCACCTCCTTGACGGTGAGGATCGTGTAGCGCTCCATCAGCAGCTCATTGTCGTGCCCATAGAGATGCTCGATCTTCACGTCGCATCTCAGCGCATCGCCCGGCCGCACGTCTTCTTGTCGATTCTGGAAGCGGCGCAGCCAGTTTTCATCTTCGATTTTCGCTTGGATCGTCCGCTTTCCGTGGCGGAGGTCCCATTTACTGGTGCCGAGATAATCCGGCTTCTTCACAGCCAAGATCATTTCGGCGGAGGGCTGCTCGATAGTGCGAGCGATCGCCAGTGCTTCGATGTCCTCGATGGGCCAGCGGATCGAAAGGTTCATCTCGACCTCCCCGCCCGGTGTAATCAGCAGCGCCCGGTCACCGGGTATGAGCCGCTCCTTCACGCCCTGAATATCCCGCATCGCGTTGATCAATGCGGTCGGCGAAGGGGGCGTATAATCCGGGAGGTGTCGGACGTCCGTCTCCGCGGCAATCGTCTGTATTTCGCGCCGGAGGTCCGGCAGAGACTTCGGGGCGTCCTGATCCTCCGTCCAGCGGATGACGGCGTACTTCGCCTTCACCAGGTAGGCGCCTACCTGCTTCTTCCAGTCTAAGTCTTTGAGGGCGTCATCATCGACAGCGCTGAGCGCGGTGCGCAACCACGTCTTGATCGATCCGATCTGGATGTCCTCGAGCACCATGATGGTCTCGATGTTCGCATCGATCGATTGGACGAGTTCTGCATCGAGCGCTTCGCATGCTCGGATAAAATCATGGGTGGCCGCAAAGACCCGAGAAGCCGACCCCTCGCCCTTCTTGAAATCGATTTCGAAAGCGAAGTCGGCCTTCGGAGGGGCCGGGCGCTTGGAGGTGAGTTGGACAGTGGCGGCCATCTCGGATCTATATGCCGCGGGTTATGCGCCCGCCAGCCGGAAAGGTAGCCGTCGATTACCTTAAGGTGAGTGCGGGTCACCTTAATCAGGGAGGGCGTTTCGCCCTCCCCTACGCCACGAGCCGGATAGGCCCGCACTGGTCGGGGAGCTCTGGTGGCTCCCCTTCCTCCCCTGGCGCGGCGATGCTCAGCCGGATCACCAGCCCGAGCGTCGCGCCGTCGAGATGCAGGCCTTTCACGCGCTCGACGATCGCGCGAACATCATAGCCGCGGTCGATCTTGCTCCCGATCCATTGCGCTCGCTCGCTGCGTAGGTAGCCGACGCCGATGCCCCGGATGCTGACGATCGCCACGGCGTGCGGATCGTGCGGGTTGTTCGGTTCGCGCACCAGGTCGACAATCTCGCCGGGCTCGCAGCGCCGCAACTCCTCCTGCCGGCTGGTGCCGTCATCATTGTCGTACCAGCACCCCACCGCCGCCAGGCTGAAGTCGTTCATACCCATCCGCTGCACCCTTGGAGAACAAAGACGGAACGGATATGAGCGTGAACGGCCGGAGTCGGTCAAGGAGATTCGATGATGCACATGGAACAGGGTCGCGCCGATCGAGGCGCATTCGGTGCATGGCTGCTGACGAAGAAGAGCGCGCCCGGCGCGCTGGGCGAGCTGGCCGCGGCTGCGGCCGGCGACCGCAACTTCCCGCGCAACGGCGATGCTGATGCGGTACGTGCGCACCTCAACAGGATGCAGGCGCCGGGCGAGATGTTCGAGGCGGTGGACGACGCCGAGATGGACTGGGCGGCCTATTGATGGCCGTCCGGTACAACTGGGGCCGGCGCATACCGCCAGCCGACCCTCGCGACGTGTTGCAGCTGCTGGCGGAGGAGAAGGGCGAGACGCTGGCGGGCTTGTCCAGGTGGCTCGGCCGCAGCCCGGGCTACCTTCGCGGGTTTGTGCATGAGGGGACGCCACAGGCGCTGCCCTCGCCCGTCCGGCAGCGGATCGCGAGATACTTCGGCGTGGATGAGAGACTGCTGGAGCCCCGCTAACACTCACCGCGGGCGGGGCTGCTCCGGAAGGTCCGCGTCTGGGAACCTGAGCTGTCTCGGCGCCGGAATATGCTCCAGAACCTCTACCACCGTGTACTCGTTCGTCAGACCCTTCATGGTTCGCCGCTGGACGAAGTGCACCATGCAAACCAGCACATCGTGCTTGGCGAAGCGGATTTCGTCGGTGTCGATCATGCTTAGGAAGCGCTTGTCTTCGATCTTGGCCTTGATGGGGCTTTGACCGTCGAACAGCTTCCACATGCCGTCTTCGTCGAAGTCCAGTGAGCCAATCGTAAAGGCGGCTCTTCGCTCGTCATCAACCACTACGTCATCATCGGGAGTGGGTGCCTTAAACAACGGCGCCTCCTCTTCGACAACCCGTGCGATTTGGAAACCGTGACTCTCGACGATCATCTCATCGATCCCGGGACGTTGCAGTGGGCGCATCACGAACCCCTCAACTGCCCGCCGGACCCGCACCTCCTTATAGGCGTCGAGCAGTTCGACTGGAACGTCGTAGGTCTGGTCGTCAATCGACAGGCGGAACATACCCGGCGTCAGCCTCTCGATCTTCTCCGGCTTTCGCCCCTTCAGCTTGCGGGTGAGCCATAGAAGTCCTCCAACTGCGCCGGCGCCCGTGCCGCCGAACAGGACGGTTAGAAGGTTGATCGCTGACGTGACTTGCGTTCCGGCCAAGTACTCGGTGCTGTCCTTCATCACCTGGACGACATCGAACACCACTTTGAAGCAGCCGGGCTGATGCGCCCGGACGTTCACAGCGATCTTGGCGGCCTTACCATTATAGAGGCTATTCAGTGCCTCGAACGCCTCGCCCACCGCGAGCATGGCGGGGGCCAAATCGCGCACGTTCATCTCGTGCTCGCGCAGCGCTGGGCCATCGTAGGTTAGGACAAAGTCAGCTTGCGTCACGGCGGTTCTCGGAAAGGGGCGCGGCCTTGTTAGGGCACCGGCTACCCGAAACGAAGAGCAGAAGTGCTATTTCTACCCCAAAGCACGAATGGAGCGGCCCGACGATCGGGCTACTGCACCGTCCCTCCGCAAAGGAGACATTATGGACAACGAGGCCGGCACCACTTCTTCGATCGAGGACACTCCAGGTGGCTCTCTCATTACGCAGACGGTAATTGAACGCACAGCGCAACGGCGCGCGCTTTATGACGCCGGTGCGAGCGATGGAGAAATAGCACGCATTCAAGGGTGTAAGCCGCCATCAATCCGTGGCTGGAGGGACCGCAATGGCCTGCCGGCAAACCCTCGGAAGCCGTCCGCTGTTCGCATAGAACCCGAGCGTGAACAGGCGTGGCGTGACTCATATGCCCAGGGGCTGAACGATGTGCAAATAGCAGCAGCCGTCGGGGTCCAACAGCGGACGATATTGAAATGGCGACAGCGTCGAGGGCTGCCTGCCAACATCCTGCATGGTTCGGGCAAACCTAATGAGCCTGGCGCCGCCGAGGCATACGCTGAAATGAAAAGGCGATGTGTCGCGCTATTGGAGCGAGGCGTTGGAGCCCTGATGATAGCGCGCGAGATGCAGGTGCCGGTTCAACGCCTAGATTGCTGGCGCACGATCATGCTGCGCAAGCGGCCGGAATTGCGCCGTCGCACAACTGCAAATCTACCACGGCCACAATGGCCGAGCGGGCGTCGCTATTCGGCCATGCGGCCCGAGCGGCGAGCGCGGGCATTTCTCTTGTACGCCGACGGCCGGAATGATGGCGACATCGCACTCGACCTCGGCGTCAACCGGCAACAGATATGGGAATGGCGCCGCGCACTGTCCCTGCCAGCGATCAAAGCTCCACCACGAGGTTCTGCGGCTAAGGGGAAGTTAAAGCACCCCGGGCCGCCTATCTCACCGATGTCTAACACGCTCTACGCTTACCTCGTGACGGCAGTTGGACGCGGAGTCGCACCGGATCTGGTAGACGATGCTGTGTCGGATCTGTGGCTGGCGATTGAAGAGGGTCGACTAACGATTGACCAGGTCGCCCGCCAAGCAGGACGCTACCGGAACAAGGTCGTCGCCACATACGCTAGCCGGTTCGGCCCACGGTCGCTCGACGAGGAAATAGGCGACGGCGACGGGTTCAGGATGATCGACCTGCTCCGGGATGATCGATCAGCAGAGTGGTTGGAAGAAATGGGAGCCACCGTCTGGTGACTGCTGCGGGCGGCTCCTTCCAGGTCGGGAGCGTCCTCGCCAACCGCTAATCGCGGCCGTCGATGTGCAGGCCGACTAAAGGTGCGATACACCTATTGCACTAATAGGTGCGATGCACCTATGGAGGGGCATGGCCTTACCGACTCAACAGCTGTTCACCCGACAACAGGTCGCGAAGCTCGTCGGTGTCTCCGATGACATGCTTGCGTACTGGTTGAAGCAGGGCTTGCTCGTGCCGACCACTGGCGGCGAGGGGCGCGGCAGCCACCGACGGTTTGACTTCGTGCAAGTCAACATCGCCGCTATCTTCGCTCAGATCCGGCGCTTCGGCGTAAACATCGCAGGGCTGCGATCACTTGCCGATCTTCTTCAAGCGGCGGCGAAGCTGGGAGCGAGCTACGAGCTCCACCTGTCAAATTACACAAACGCGGCCTTCCTTGCGGACACTCTTCACCGCTTTCGGCGCGGTGAGGCGATCATGATTGACGCCCACTCTAGGTCTGAGGATCCGCCGTCGGGAATGACTCGGCGAGAAATTAGAGACTGGGAAGACGAAAAAAGACCGGCTGTAAGCGAGAGCGAAATATTGGAGCACTACATCGCTTGGCGAATTGATTACGACTCGCCAGAGTCCGTTCTCGCTGCCGCTGAGCACATGGGCCCGGGACGGAAGACCGAAGCTCACGTCTATGTTGATCTAGTTTCTGAAGCTTTGTCCCCCGGATACTCGGACACATACAGCTGGCTCCTTGCTCTGGAACCAGGGGAGCCATGTCGGATTGAGTTCGGCTCCGACGGAGCGAAGTTCTTCGATAGCATTAACGCTGGCTCTCCCGAGGACTTCGGCTCGGCTATTTTCGTCCCGGTCTCCGGTATCTTTCGGAAGATGTGGGGCTTCAACTCCTCTGAGTATTACAAGCGCCTAAGGGAAGGCCGGCTGCGGGAAATGGACGCGGAGCAGATCAGAGGCCTACTCGCGGCCGCGGGCATCGCCGCCACTGTCGTGGTCCATGAGGACGAGGAACAGGGCTTCAGCATCGATTACCCAGGCTTCGAACGAAGCGCCGTACAGGCAGCCCTGAAGGGTAGCAGGTTTGAACTTAGCCCAGAGAAGGAGTCGCGGGCGAAATGATTGTACTCAACCCTCCTGCCCCCCTCCGGCACTGGGAGCTTATCACCTCGACGCCCGAGCAGCGCGCGGTAGAGACTGCAATCCGCATTGCCAGGGTGCCATTTCGGTGCGCAGAGAATGTTGGCCCGTTGGAGTGGCTGCGCCTTCTCGAGGACTACGGTGCTGACACGACATTCATTCTGGACCTGCCGGTTGGGGTGCCAATTTCAGTCCGGAGCAGTTCCGCAGACGACGAGGAAGCTCACCAAAAGATCGTCGATGGCGCTCCTGGCGTGCTCGATCTTGCGGCAACCATCGCTAAGCTGGCTGCTAATTAAACCCGGAGTCTGGGCCCTGACATGGAGGCGGAGCTATGGGCGGAGGCCCGGACGATCGAGGAAGCGCACGGCGAACTGGCGCCGGCCTGGGTGGCAGAGCAGACCGTCGCCCTCATGCGGGCCGACAACTGCGACGGCGAAGCTCGGATGCGGCGGGTCGACGTCCTGCTGACCCAGCTTCGGCACGGGCACACCGAGGGCGATCTTCCGCAGCGACACGCGCAGAAGCTCTGCTGATCGGCGGGCTCACGGTGCTGACGATCGGCGCTGGGGTTTGGGCCTGGCTTCCGTGATCTCTGCCGGGTGTGCCGGCCGAGCTTCGGTCGGAGCTTAGGTCGAGGCCAAAGCTCCGGCTTTCCTACAGGCCGCCAATGTTCCTACTCCGTTCCTCCATCGAATCAGGAGGAACCATGCGCCAAGTATCCCGCCAGCAGCTGATCGACAGCATCCGCTTCCAAGTGCAACAGCTGAGACCACAAATCCGCAAGATGCTCGACAGCCACGATCCCAAGGTGCGCGGGCAGGGCTGCGACATCATCGCCGCGATCATCACCGACAAGGCGCTCCACCGGTTCGAGATTCTGAGCAGCACGCCGCTGCCGCCGGGTGAGGTGGAGGGGTATGCGGTGGGCGGGAAGGGGTGACCGATCATTTTCGGGACGTGCCGAAGATGATCGAATCATCGGAGCTTGTCATGCAAGCTTCGGAGTAGGTCCGATGGTTAGCATGTATGGCAATGCTTGGAGCATGGATGCTATGAACCTCATTACTGCTGAGGGTCAATGACGCGGCGGCCTGGTCCCTGTCCCAGGTGTGCCATCATCGCCTTGGTGAGCCGTTACCCCACCAACTAGCTACTAGCCGGCGAACGGCGCGAGGGAATTACGCGCGTCCGCCGCGTCATGTGCTGCGGTAGGAGGCCTAACCACCCGGTCTAGCGCCACAGCGCGCCGCCCGTATCGAAACGGATGCCTTCCCTGCGTGTCCGGTCGCTTGCTTTACAGCCACCGCAGCCCCTTTTCCTACCACGCCGCGCCTGCTTGACAAAGCGAAAAGGGCTTGGGTGCGCGAGTCGCGGGTGGTATGGTGTGCGGGCTGCGGCGGCGACCAAGAAGGGTAGAACTGTACGGAAGCCGAGCGAGGGAACCCGTAAGGGAATCCGCCCTGTCAGCCGGGTTTGCGCTCCGGCCCGCAGCATGAGCGGCCTTGGTCTAGTGGCTGGGCCTCAGCCTTCCAAGCTGATGAGGCCGGTTCGATCCCGGCAGGCCGCTCCATGACACCGGATCTGGGGTGTCGACGCTGCCTCGACACCCTGCGACTGGTAGACCCCGGCGGCAGGACGCCGCACCGCCGGACTTAGGCGGCGCTGGAGCAAGTTGAGCGCCGGGTTAGCGCGTCACTGGCCTAGCTACCTCCCCGGACACCGAAACCCCAGCACCACCCCCTGCGACGCCAGCGAGCGGCAGAGGCGGCCGCCGGCGCGCGAGATGCGCTCGCCCCAGAGCTCCACATCAGCGGAATAGCGCGCGGCCGCGGCATCGTCCGTCACGATCGTAACCGGCGGCTTCGGCTTCGGCTCCACCACAGCCTGCACATCAACCGCACTGATGCTTATACTCAGCACTGGCGGTGGCGCCGGCCGCCCGCAGGCGCTGGCAGCCAAGAGCGCGGGTAGCAGCGCCAGGAGCCTTGCCCGGCTCGCGCGCAGCGGCTTTGTCGATAGCATCGGTCATGTCCTTTCCAAGCGCGTCGATCGCCTGTTCGTCGGCGGCGCGCTCCATTGCGGCGTTGCGCTCGGCCTGAAGCTGGCGTTCGGTCATCTCGCGGGCGGCGCGTTCTGCGGCGAAGGATGCCTCGGCTTCGTCAGCGCGCGCGGTTTCCGTCTGGCATGCGTGCAGCAGGAGGCCGATAGTTACGGCCACCGCGATACCCACAGTCGCCAGCACGCGGGTCGTGGTTGGCAGGCCGGGGAACAGCCACAGCCCCGCCACGATGGCAGCACAGGCGGCGAGGGCGATCCACAGCCACCAGTCCACGGCGCCGAGCAGGGAGAGCGCCCAGGCGATCATGCGTCCGTCTCGCGCACCGTCACCGGGTCGTCGGGTGTGCCGGACGGACCCTCGCTGGCAGGCGCGCTCGCAAGCCGCTCCGACTGCGCCTTGATCGTGGCGGCGTCATCGCTCGACCGGGCCGCGTCGATCGCCTTGGTGACAGCGTTGGCGGTGATCGGCAGCAGGCCGCCGAACAGCGCATCGACAAGCCGCTGGTTCGGCTCGGGCACGACCGTAAAGATCACGGCAAAGCCAAGCGCCACGGTGGACAGGATCAGCAGCGCGGCGATGCCGTAGCGCCAATGCTTGTCGGTGTCGAAGGCGGTCATGACCGGTAGAACTCCGCTTCGGCCGCGCGCCGGATCGTCAGCCCGTTGAGCACCTTGCCCGCCTGCTTGTTCCAGCGCGCGAACTGTGCGGCAGCACTGGCATAGTCGCCGGCCTTGTGCAGCTTGAGCAGCGTGCTGTTCCGGAGCGCGCCGATCCCGATGTTGTAGGCGAGCGACACCATCGCGTCGAACTGCCCCTGTGTGACCGGGGCACCGTCGAGCGCCGTCAGAACGCCGGATGCGAACTCCTGCAACTGCGCCGCGAACCGCGCCTCGCACTGCGCCACGGTCCAGATCGTGCCGAGCGCAATGTCGGGTCCGGTCGAGCCATAACCGATCGTCGGCACGTCGTCGGGCGTTGGCAGATACGCTTCGACTCGGCCGTCCGATCGCTTCCGTGCGAGCCCTTCGGTGTTGCGGACGAACAGAACGATGGCGTCGGACGGAACCATGCCGCTCTCCTTTGGAACGCGCAGGGTGTCGAGAAATGCGTGGACAGAGGCCACGTCGGCGACCGTATACGGCTTATTGCCGCGGGCGCCTTTGATGGCCGCGAAGATTGGGGCTCGCGGGTCGCTCATTCGCCCACTCCTCTCACCCGGCTCAACCTGGAAATGTTTTCGGCGAGCGGTACGGTTTCACTGTCGCTCGGCATCGCTGCCGGCTGCACGGTTTCCAGCAGCACTCGCGCCTGCCGCGCGATCGAATTGCCTGGGTCGAGCCGCTCGATCTCGTCCACCACCAGCTTGCTGATAAACCGCAGCTGCCCGATCTCGACGGTCTGCGACGCGATCTTCGTTTCGGCCATCGTCAGCCGGCGGCCGGTCTCGTCCTTGGAGACCTTGAGCGCCTCGATGTCGCGCCACATTTCGGAGCGCAGCTTCTCGTCTGCGTCGACCTCGATCTTGCGGTTCGGCGCCCGGCTCTTGATCCACGCGACCATGATCGCGCCCAGCCCGAGCGCGTTGATAATTCCCATGATGGCGCCCCAACCGAACGGCAGGCCTCCGAGGCTGTGCCCTGCCATCAGCGATCCCCTTTTTGATAGGACAGGCTCATGCCGCCCATGACGACAGCCAGTGCCGCCGCGGTGCCCCGGCTGAGGCCGTCGGCGTCGGCCAGCATGAACGACAGGCGGTTGAGCGCGAGGATGGCGACCAGCGCCCACATCGGGTCGAGATAACGACCGCGCCGCCGCAGCAGGCGCCACACGGCGGGCAGCAGGCAGGCGATGCAGAAGCACCACGCGGCGACGCTGAGGGCGAGGGGGAAAGCCGTGGCGAGCACCGTCAGCCCTTCGGCCGCGTCGGCAGGGTCGAGGTCGGCGTCGGGGTCGGCTTCGGGGGCTGGGTCGGGATCTGGTCGGACATGCTCGTTCTCCTGCCGGGGAAGCGCCGAAGGTCGCGTCAGTTTTGCTCGTGGGTGCTGGCACGGCCAAGCTGCAGTAGCCGAACAGGAGCCGGAGCTAGCCCAGTACGTCGCCACCCCAGATGCCCCCGGCAGGCGCGTGCAGAGTGGTCGCGCCTTCGGTAATCGAAGCCGCGGGGTAATGCGGGGCGGTGAACACCACCTGCGACCCCGTTGCCACCTGCGACGACAGCGGCATGCCGCCGGCGCCACGCAGCGTGTAGACCTTGCCGTATTCGGTGCCTGAGATCGTCACCGTCTCGTCACGGTAGATCGTCAGGCCCCGCACCGCGGCATCGACGCTCTCGTTTTTGCCGATGCCGATCGCAATCCCGTAGGGGAAGGTATCGTCGGTGAGGTCGAGTTGCTTCTCACCCTCGACATAGACGCGGTGGCGCTGGCCCTCGACAACCAGCTTGATCCGCATTGGCTGACCGGCGACCGCGCGAATGTCGAACGCCGTGCCCGACCTGTTGAGGACCGTCTCCACGCCATCAACGATCTTGGCAAACGAAGAGGCGAACCCGGCCGTCTCTTTCCTTCCAGTGTCGAACCTGATGCGGTAGCAGTTCTCCACCCCAGCCGCCGACTGCATGCGGTAGAACAGATCGATGCTGCCGGACTCGACTTCGGGCGTGATTGCGAAGTTCGCGACGAACGACGAATGCGTGAAAGGAAGGTAGATCGTGCTCGGGACCGACCTCTCGACCTTGTAGTTGTCGACGATGCGGGATGCGTTCCCCGTCGATCCGTTGCGGATGGCAACGCCGCCCGCCTTATTCAGAGTGGCAAGCTGGCTCGCGTTCGTGATCGTCGCAGAGACGGTCTGGCCGTTCGAGACGGTAGTGATGGTACCGTTGCTGATCGTCACCGTCGCCGTGAAGTCAGCGCCTTGGGGCACGATGCCGGTCTGGTTGAAGATGGCGA
>NZ_JAKRNR010000055.1:0-10056 GCF_022346685.1 Sphingomonas sp. ACRSK
TGTTGCCGCCAGTTAGAAAAGACACATTCTCCGCCAGATAGAAATGACACCGCCTCGTGGCAGCGGGGGCAGCGTGGAGCCCCCCAAGCAGCGCAGCGCTGCCCCCGCTGTGGCGCTGCCTTGTCGGCTCTTGCGCCCTCGGACCCGCTGCGCCAGCAGTGGGCTCGGTCACGCCTTTGAAGGACGACCGAGATGCAACACTTCTGTGCTGGCGCTTGGCAGCCCTTAAAAGGTTATTCTACTTCTAATTTGGTGCATCATCGCTTTGAGTGAGTGCTTGCGCAGTGGAGAGTATCGGCCGAAGGCGGTCTGGCGTAATCACAATGGTTGTGCCAGGAGCGCTTGCTGCGAGTACGCGCTCGCGAAACAGAGGGTCAACCTCGATATCGTTGGCGTCGATTGCTTGCTGTGTCTTAGCATCCTGGCCCGGTAGTGGCATACGGAGCCATGTTCCTTTCGACTGAAGTTGATAGACGGTCGGTGTTCTGATGTCGGTGTGGATGATCGCTCGCGCCGCACCTATCTCTCGGCCACGACGTATAACCCGCACCTCCTGATCCGTCGTGCTAACAACTATCGAGAGAGGGCTGACGCCGATCACGTTCGTCCACTGCATCTTCAAGCCTTCCCCGGACTTGGTCATTAGCGGGGCCGCTCCCGTGAGCGCCATCGTTGGCATCGTCGCGAGGCGTGTCACGACCACCAGCATCCCGATCTTCGTCTCTCGAAAGATCAGCCTCGCGAACGCTGGTGGCAGGCGGATGCACCCGTGCGACGCCGGGTAGCCCGGCACGGTTCCGCCATGGAGCGCGACCCCGTCCCAAGTCAGACGCTGCATAAAAGGCATCGGCGCATCGTCATACAGGGACGAGCGATGCGAGACCTTTTTCTGAAGAACCGCATAAATCCCGGCGGGCGTCTCGTGACCACGTCGACCCGTCGACACGGTGGAGATCCCGATCGGTATCCCGTTGCGGTAAAGCGCAGCCCGCTGCGTTCTAAGATTGACGACCAGCAGCATGGGACCGACAGGCGAGACCTGAGGCGCCCAGAGGAACTCGCCAGGCCTCAGCGCCTCGACCATGCGCTGCACCGTGCTTCTCTCGTCTAGCCCACCCGCATGTGCGGGAGAGATCGCGAGCAGCATGGGCAACAGCAGCAGCCCGAACGTCCCGATAAGCAGGCGAAGTCGTTGGTCGCGTCCGAGTTGCACGGCAGAACTCCTCTGCGCGTATCATCCTCGAGGTAGCACCGGATCCCCATCCGTATGTTCCCCGATGTCGAGCTCAAATCTCGAGCGGTATCGCCGACAAGCCGCTTAGCGGCGCAAATCTTTATCGAGGAGAGAAAGAGTGACCGACATGCGCGCAGTCGCCGGCGCCAACGAGCCGCCCCAACCGATCAAGCACGCAGCGATCGACGGCGATCCCTTCCATTGGCTGCGAAGCGAAGTCGATCGCCTCTTCGACATCGTGGGTAAACCCGACGCCACGATGACCTCGGAGGTCGCACCGCCGCTTGCGCTGGATATGATCGAGAACGACGACACCTATCGCATCACGGCAGAGCTGCCTGGCATGAAGGACGACGATATCGAGGTTACGCTCGCCAACGGCGTGCTGACGATCTCCGGCGAGAAGCGGCACGAAGAAGATCGTCAGATCGGCGGCACGCTTCTCAGCGAACGTCGCTACGGGTGCTTCGCGCGCGACGTGCGGCTGCCCGACGACGCGGACCCGGCGCACGTCGAGGCGCGCATCAAGAAGGGTGTGCTGACCATCAATCTGCGCAAGGATGAGCATGCCGCCAGTCGGGTGCGGCGTGTGGAGGTCAAGAAAGATTGATCGACTGCCCGTCGCCGCTTCGCGCGACGGGCACTTCGTCTGGTTAGTGCGTCAGGCCTACCGGCCTAAGAGACCGAGCAGCTCGTGATGCCTCAGCGGTTTTTGTAGCACGGCCACATATCCGCAGCTCAGCGCCGCGCGCTCCAGATCCGGGGTGTGGTGACCGGTGATCATGAAAGCGCGACCGTGCCAGCCGCGCTTTCTGAGGGCGGTGAGCACGCCTATGCCATCGCCATCTGGCAGCCGGTAGTCCGCGACGAGGATACGCGCAGTGTCGATATCCTCGCCGCTAAGGACACGAGCTACGTTGGGGTACGATCGCACGTCGAAGCCCTGCCAGTGGAGCAGAAGCTGCATGGAGCGACGGACAGAGTCGTCGTCCTCGACGACAATCACGGTCCTGGTGGGTGGCTGGTCGTTCATAGAATAAGGCTAGCGCGATGGCTCGAGCGGCGCCCTACGTAGAGTTCCGGTCATCTGCGCCGAGACCGGCGGCGAAGGCGAGCCGGAGCGCGGCTGAGAAGCTGCGGACCTCCAGCTTGGCCATAATGTTCGCCCGGTGAACCTCCACCGTCCGGGGCGAAATGCCGAGGTCGTAGGCGATGGTCTTGTTCGGCAGGCCGGCGGCCAGCCCTTCGAGCACCTCTTGCTCGCGTGGCGTGAGGCGGGCGATCACAACCGCTGCCTCTCTGGCGGCGTCCATCGCTTGATGCCCGTGATCCAGCCTAGCGAAGCCGATCTCGAGTGCGGCGAGAAGCATCGCCTTCTCGAACGGCTTCTCAAGGAATTCGACAGCCCCGGCTTTCATAGCCGCTACCGCGATCGGTACGTCGCCGTGCCCCGTCAAGACGATGATCGGCAGCGTCACGCCCCGCCGGCTGAGTTCCCGCTGCACTTCCAGGCCGTCCATCTCGGGCATGCGGATGTCGAGAAGGATGCAGCCCGGCGGCGCCTCACGAAGGGTCTTGAGGAACGCTGTGCCGGTCTCGTGGACCCTCACGTCGAAGCCCGAGGTTCGCAGCAGGAAGGTCAGCGACCGCCGCACGGGCTCCTCGTCGTCCACGACATGCACCAGTCGGCGCTCGGTCATTGCTCCGTCTCCATGTCGGCGGCCGGGAGAGTGAACGAGATGATCGTGCCGCCTCCGCTGCGAGGCTCGGCCTGGATGCGACCGCCATGCGCCTCGACGATCGTGCGACAGATGGAAAGGCCCAGCCCCATGCCGTTCTTCTTCCCCGACGCGAATGCCTGAAAGAGGCGAGGCGCGATCTCGGGATCGATGCCGACGCCGGTATCGGCGACCGAAATGCGGACCGCATCGTCTTCCCGGCGCGTGCTGACGGTGATGTCGCACGCCTGCCCACCGCGAAGCGCCTCAACCGCGTTGCGGAGCAGATTGACGAGTACCTGCTGGATCTGAACCCGATCCACAAGCACGCGGTCGGCCGAGGGATCGAGGTCGACGAAGCTGCGCACGCCGCGCTCGCGCGCACCGATGAGGCCGAGCTGCATGGCGTCCGTGATGAGTTCCGCGAGCGGTTCGATGGCGCGTTGTGCCTCCCCGCGGCCCACAAAGTCGCGCAGTCGACGCACGATCAGGCCTGCTCTGAGCGACTCCTTCGCTGCCTCGCTTACGGCTTCGCGGAGGAGATCGGTCTCACGCTCGTCTTCGCTGACCAGATCATTTGCGGCTTCGAGGTAGTTCGCGATGGCGGTCAGGGGCTGGTTTATCTCATGAGCAAGCGTGGAGGCCATCGTTCCCATCGCGCTCAGCCGGGAAACGTGGATGAGTTCGGCTTGCAACTCCTTCAACCGCAGTTCGGCACGCTGACGCGCGGTCAGGTCGCGGATGAAGCCGGTGAAGATGCGCCCCGCAGCGCTCCGTGCTTCGCCGACCGACAGCTCCATCGGGAACTCGGTACCGTCCCGGCGCCGGCCCACGACGACGCGGCCGATGCCGATGATCCGACGCTCCCCGGTTTCCATGTACCGTTGCAGGTAGCCGTCATGTCGGGCGCGGTGATCTCCGGGCATGAGGAGGTTGACGTTGCGGCCGAGGATCTCCGCCTCGGTGAAGCCGAACAGGCGCTCGGCCGCTGCGCTGAAGGATTGGATCAGCCCCCGCTCGTCGATCACGACCATGGCGTCCGGCACCGTCGCCAGTACGGAGCGCATGTGCGCTTCGCTTTCCGTGATCATGCGCTCCGCCGCACGCTTCCCGGTCACATCCACGATCGACAGGCCGAAACCACGGGGACGACCGTCGAGCGCCTGTATGGGCGCTAGCGTGATGTCGGCGATGAACTCGGATCCGTCTGCGCGATTGCACCAGTCCTCGGTGCGCCGTGTCGCGGAGGCTTTGCTGAGGGCGACGTACTGTCCGGCCGCAGGCCAGAACTCGTCGAGGCGGCGGCCAAGGGCCTCATCCGCGCGAAGGCCGAAGAGTCGTTCGGCCCCTTGGTTCCAGTAGGATACGGTCAGGTCTGGGGTGGCGAGCAGCAGCGCGCGATCGCTGACGCTGGCCACGAACAGCGCAATGTCTTCGATCTGCTCCGGCGACGGGGCTGCCGACGTCATGCTCATCGTCCGGCCTTCATCTCGGTCTCGAGCCAGCGGATGCGGCCTACGATGGCGACGAAGAAGGCGGTTGACCAGCCCAGCAGGATAATGCCGTTCGCGCTCTCGATGGCGCCGAGGACGCGCCAGTCAGCGCCGAGAACGACGTCGCCGTAGCCGACCGTGGTGTAGGAAGCCGTTGAAAAGTACAGGCATGCCTCCGCGGTGGGCAGCGCATCCACCATCAGGTAGAAGGCGGCGTATAGCCAGATCTCGGCGGAGTGCAGCAGGAAGAGCGCGGCTGCGGCGACGCCGATGGCGACGGCCTGCCGCACCAGGTCGGCCCGATCGGAATGACGCCTGCGGTTCAGGAGCACCATCAGCCCGCCTATCCCTAGCAGATGCAGGGTGCAGGTGGCGGCGACCAGGGCGGTCGCGGTCGCAAGCTCCAGGATCAGTTCCATGACCTACGAGATCCCACGACGATGGCGCGTGAGCCATCCGGGGAATCCCGTAGACGTGCTTGATCAACGCCGGTGCACGAGCAGCATCGGGACCTGGCAGTCCTTCAGCATCTTGCGTGTCACGCCGCCGAAGATTGCCTCCATGGTCCGCGCATGGCCGAAGCCGCCCATGACGATGTAGTCGTAGCCGCGCCCGGCTGCTTCGCAGATCAGCCACTCGCCGACTTGGTCGTAACCGACGGGCTCGCTTCTGACCGTGCTGCGAACGCCGTGTCGGGAGAGGTAGCACGCTGCATCTTCGGCGGTCGTGGCGAGCGAACCGTCGTCGACATAGAAAATCGTGACGGAACTGGCGTGCTGGAGCAGGGGAAGGGCCGCCGCCAGAGCCGCCTCCGCGTCCTGCGAGCCGTCCCAGGCCACCAGCGCGCTGCCCCCGACATCAAGTCTGCGCACGCTCGGCGGCATGGCGAGGACCGGCTTGCCGGTATGCACCAGCACGTCGCCCAGCACGTGGGTCATATAAGGGTACATTTCCCTGGCGTCGTCGGTGCTAAGCACGATGAGATCGGTAAGCCGGGCCCTTCCTTCGATCGTCTGCGCGAGGAAGCCCGTCTGCTCGAGCCAGTCGAACGGCACGTCCTCGTTCTCCATGCGGATCCGCATACGCCGGCCGTGGCGCTGCTCGGCGTCGTGGTCTGCGGTAAGCAGCATGCCGGCCTCGCCGATCGCTGCGTAGTGACCGACGTATTCCGGAATGACCGTCAGGTCGAGGCACGTCACGTGTCCGTTGAGAGCTCGTGCCACCTCGAGCGCGGCCTGAAAACGCGCCTCCTGACCTTCGTCATCGTGGATCAGTAGAAGGACGTTCTTCATCGCAGGTCTCCTCGGCTAGGTGCAAGGAGACGGTAGAAGGCGAAATCTGCCGCCGATATGCGGGTTTTCCCGGAGAATAATCCTCATCGTGGTTTGGCCGTTCTGCGAAGTTCTTCGCGGCGCGCCGACAAAGCGGCTCAAGCGCGCACACCTCGCACTCGGCCGGATCACGGATCGCGCGACACTTAAGGCAGTATGCCTGTGCCAGTTCGTCATGAGGGATCCTGGCGGCGGGGTCGTCAGCGCCGATCGCCATGCCAACCTCCTGGAAGGCTCGCCGTCTCAAGTAGGCGCGCTCGAGCGCGTCCGGGTTGGTGTTCGCGAAGACCGCGGGCGGATTCTCAGTCGTCATGACTCGAACACCTCGGAAAGCAGTGAGCCGTCGAGCATGGCGCACGTCCTTGCAGCCGTCGCACGCACACGCTCGAGCTGTGCGGCAGCGTGAGCGGCGCACATGTTCGGCACGATGTTCTCGATCATGACGTGGTCGCTCTGCTTCATGCCGAACCCGCGCCACAGGTAGACGTCGAAGATCTCTCGCAGCGAGAGCACCTGGCCCTTCTCGCTGAGCCAGGAGAGGGGAAGACCGGAGGTGCTGAACGAGACCAGCGGCTTGCCGGCGAGCGGAAGCTGCCCCTTCTGATCGTGAAGGTCGCGGAACGAGTAGCCCGCGCCGAGCACGCGGTCGACGTAGCCCTTCAGGATGGCAGGAGGCAGACCGTACCAGATGGGATAGACGAGCACGAGGACGTCCGCCGAGCGCAGATGAACCAGCTCCTCCATGACGTCGGCACGCGGTGTCCAGCCGGCAGTGCTCGGACGTTCGTCGGCGCGGAGCACCGGGTCGAAGCCGAGCTCATAGAGGTCCCGGACCACGACGCCGTGACCATGCTCAAGCGCGCTCGAGCGGTAGGCGTCGACGACAGCCCGATCGAAGCTGTGGGGAGAGGGGTTGGCATAAACGATAAGGTGCGAGGGCCTGATCTGCTCGCCTCGTGCTCTGCCCGTAGTGACTAGGCCGTCCATCATCTGCCCCCGACTAGATTGCGCAGGGCAGTCTCCTCCTCGGCGACGCGGCGGACTATGCGTACTTATACATAAGCGGGCTGAAGCCGACCGATCAGCGGGAAGCCCGAGTGCTCCAAGCCAACCAGATCGCCACTGCGACGAGACCGATAGCGTAAGCCTTGCCGATCAGGGGCAGCCGGGCCGTGCCTGCCCGGCCCGTGCCAGCGGCGAGAAGAACGATCGTGACGTGCACGGTCGTGGCGATGGCGATGTGGGTGCCGCCGAGTACGGTGGCCTGCTTCCAAAGCTGTCCACGCTCTAGGTCGAGGAACGCGGGCAGAAGGGCAACATAGAATATGGCGGCCTTCACGTTGAGCAAGTTCGTCAGCAGGCCGCGAGCAAGGAGCGCCGCATCGTCGCCCACGTCCACAGGGTCTCGGGACATCTTCGATCGCCAGGCGTCCCTCGCGAGCCAGAGCATGTACGCGATGCCCGCCCAGCGCAGTGCCTCGTACAGGAAGCGGTGCTCGAGGACCCCTTCGGCGATCCCGAGCAATGACAGCACCAGGTAGAACGACAATCCGAGCGCCACGCCGACGCAGGCGATCAGTCCTGCGCGTTGTCCCTGTTGCCCCGAGACAATGGCGAGATAGCCCATGTTCGGCCCCGGCGTGAGCTCGATCAGCAGCGCGGTGCCTGTGAAGCGCAGGAAGGTCGCTGCCTCGACGCTGCCGCCAAACAGGCTTGCAACCGACATCGCCCGCGCTCCGGCATCTAGCCGACGATGAGCACGGGTCGATCGGTGTGCTCGACGATATCGCGCGTCACACCGCCCAGCAGGATGTCGCGCATGCGTGAGTGAGCGAAGCCGCCAATCGCGATCAGGTCCGCTCGCTTCTCCTTGGCGTAGATGGCGAGCGTCTCGGCCTCGACCTTCCTGTCGTTCACGATCCAGTGCCCTTCCGCCTTGAAGGCGTGCCGTTCGAGATGCCGCTTCACCTCGGCGTGCGCGTCGTGGTCGCGCTCGCACTGCATAAGCGTTTCGCCGACCGTCACGACGTCGATCGTCGCACCCGGAACGGCGAACTGCGTGAGGGCATGCATGGCGCGCGTCGCCTCCGGCGAAGCCTTCCAGCCGAGGACGGCGCGGGTCACGCGCTCGAAATAGCCGCTCTTTGGAAGAATCAATAGCGGTGTGCCGCTCGCGCGGATGAGCGTCTGGGCGACGCGACGCCTCAGCCACGGAGTCGTCCAAGTCTCCACCGCGCCCATCATGATAATGTCGGCCACCTGGCGGCTGCGTCGCAGGTCTCCCGCGAGCCAGGCGACGTCGTCGTGGAAGCCAAAGACCTGAGTCAGGCACTCCGCTCCAGCGAGGCACGTCTCAACGGCTGCGACGTTCGCAGCGTCCTCTCCCATCAGCACGACCTCCGGTACGTACAAAGCTCCAAAGGGCGCGAGCGCGGGCGATGCCATCGGCGCGGGGGTCAGCACGGCGACCTCGAGCGTCGCGTCATGTGCCTCGGCGTACGCCACGGCTGCTTTCAGGAAGGAAGATGCGGCGGAACCGTTGTCCACCACGGCTAGAATACTCTTGATCATGCGTCGATCTCCTCGGCACGATCCTGCGCTGAAGAAAGCAAGTCAGCGCTTCGTAGTTATACGTACTAGGCTCAGATGCCACCGCCATCATGATCACTTGGCCTTGGTGTTAAGCGTGTCCTTCGTGAAGCGGCAGGGGACGTTCCATGGACGTCCGCAGGTGAATGACAGCGAACGCTAGCGGGCGTACTCGCCGAGGCCGCGAGCAACCAGCTCCTCGTTGGAGAGGCGATGACCACGCTTGAGCCTGCTGTTGCCCAGCGTGCGACGGTCCAGCTTCTGACCGGATGAAGCCGGGGAGGGTGCCTTGAAGATGCCGACGGGTTGGGCGGTCCGCGCCGGCTCGTTGTTGTTGCGCTTGGCATGGTGCGGCTGAGCCTGCTGGATGGTGCGCGCCAGCGCCAGCGCGGCGTCGAGATGCTTGTTGTCGACCACAGCAGCCTGGTTCACCCGGCGCATCTTGTCGAACATGCGATAGGGCAGGACCGTGCCCTCGTGCTGGATCTCGAGGCGGCCATCGGGGTACTCGCACACGTCCACCTTCTTGCGCGCGAGCGCCTGCGCCGCAGGGGAGGGCTCCAGGATGAACATGGCCTTGTTGTAGTGCAAGGTGAGGGCACCGGTGACGGTGCGCTGCTCGCGCCAGACCATCTCCGCTTCCAGGTCTTCGTGGATGGCCAGCGGCCGGTGTAGATCGCGCGGGTCGAACGGTGCCATGGCGAACCGACGATTGTGCTGCGCCATGTAGGAGGGGAGGAAGGCGTTGGCTTGGTCGATGGTGGAGATGCGCTGTAGCCGCATCGCCTTGACGAGACGGTCCTGCAGCGTCGCATTGACCCGCTCGACGCGTCCCTTCGCCTGCGGCGAGTTCGCGCAGATCAGCTCGATGTTGAGCCGATCCAACGCCCGGCCGAGGTGGGTCATGCCGTCCCCTTTCGCCGAGGCCGTGTTGTTGCGGAAGGCGCTGTGCTTGTCGGTGTAGAAGGCTACTGGCTTGCCGTGCCGCTCAAGGTAGGTTCGCGTCGCGCGCATGTAGGAGAAGGTGCTCTCGCTCTCGACCATCTCGAGGTGCATCAGCTCGCTGGTGGCATCGTCGATGAAGACGAGCAGCGTGCATTGCGGACCGCGGCCCTCGAACCACCAGTGCTTGGAGCCGTCGACCTGGACGAGCTCGCCGCGGCAGTCGCGCCGATAGCGCGGCTGATACGGGCGAGGGCGCTTGGCCGCACGGTCCTGCCACAGCCCGGCCTCCATCATGATGCGCCGCAGGGTCTCGCACGACAGCCCGATGCCGTGGCGCTCAGCAAGGTACTCGCGCGCCAGCGTCGGTCCGAAATCGGCGTAGTGCTCGCGCACCAGCGTGACCACCTCGGCGCGAAAGGCGTCGCTGTAGCGTCGGTTGCTCGGGCGTCCTCGCTTGCGCGATACCATACCGCTGGCGCCGTCCTGTCGCAGGCGGCCCAGCAGCCGGTACACCTGCCGCCTTGCAAGGCCGAGCAGCTCCATCGCGTCCGCGACCCGGATCTCGCCGCGGTCGAGCCGCATCAGCGTGTCGAAGCGGGTGATCTCAGCAGCACTCATCGCCAGCACCGTCATACAATGCGCGTCCTCGTTGCCAAGAACGGCTATGACACCGGCGACCCGCCGATAGCACCGCAGAGTGCCATTTCTATCTAGCGGGCTGGTGCCATTTGTACTTAGCGCTTACA
>NZ_JAKRNR010000056.1:0-9321 GCF_022346685.1 Sphingomonas sp. ACRSK
CTCGGCCTCCTTCAGGATGCCGATGATCTGCTCTTCCGTAAACTGCTTCCGCTTCATTCCGTCCGTCCCTTCAAGGGCCGGTCTCTAGTTCCAGGTGGATGAAGAAACGGGGGTCACGTCAGTTCATGAACAAAGAGGCGTGTAATCGCTACTGCGGACTCACGAGGCCTCTGGTGACAACGCTCTGGTCCTCAAGAACACTTGCAGCATTCTTCAGAATGCCGGATTTCAACGCTGAACCCAGTCGCCGACGCGGAGGCATGTCGATCCTGAAAAGACAATGCGACCGCCGGACTTTCAGAATGGCGTAGTTCGATAGCGCGTAAGCAGCGCACCGTCATCCCGAGGACAGGTTGAATTCCCTAAGGAGCTTCTCGACTTCTGTGCCCTCCAGCTTGCTCATCGCTAGCTTGCGCAGGAAAGCCGGACCCGGTAACTCGATGTGCTTCCCATCGCGCAGAGGGGTAATGGCGCCAAGCAGCGTGCGAATGTCATAGGTCGAGTTGAATACCTCGGGCACGCCGCGCTCGACGTTCATGAGCGTGTAGACGGCCTCCATCGGCGTTCTCACCGAATATTCGGTCGTAAAGATGCAATCGCGTTGCTTGGACTCGGCGAATTGGCCGATGAAGGCGAAATTCACTGCCCCTTCCGGAACCACGTCCGGGCGGTCGCCGGCCTGACGTGGCATAAAAAATGCGGTGATATAGGGCATCATCGTCGGAACCGTATTGGCGCCAATTGCGGCGAGCTCCGGGATTTCCTCGACCGGCACGCCAAGGTGATAGAGCCACTCTTGGGTGATCTCCTCGCCGGTGCACTCCTGCATCGGCTTCTTCACATAGTCGCCGGGGCAATCCACGAAGAGCGCATAGAACCAAGCGATCATCTGGTCCTTGGGCTGCTTTTTAAAATGCGGCTGCCGGTGGACCGTCCAGCTCAGCAGCCATGCAGAATCCTTCGCCGTGACGATGCCGGCCGAGACGATCTTGCCGGTGAAGGGGTTACGCTTGGTGATCTTCTCGACGTACCGCGCGATCCGGGGATCGCGCGCGGTTATCGATGCCGATGCCCATTTCGTCTCAGGAATATGGGCACCGAACACATCCGGGCGTCCGAAGGCCGGGTCCTTCGCCGCGATGCGCCGCCACAGATCCCAAGCCGGCGCCGGTCCCTCGTTTAGTTCCGCCGGGGTGTGGTGATCGCCATTGTTCGAGTTTTCGGTCAGCGAGCCGATGGTGATGAAGACGAGATCGTCGGGGCCAAGATCGACGCCGCCTTCCTCGCCCTTCTCCCTCCAGTGAATTCGGGTCGCTTCCTTGTGGCCTTCCCGGATGTCGAAATCCACATCCGTCACCTCAACGCCGTAGCGGAACTGAACGCCGTGATCGGTCAGCCATTTAACCAGCGGCAGCACCATGGACTCGTACTGGTTGTAGCGATTGAACTTCAACGAAGAGAAGTCCGCGAGATGAGCGATATGGTGGATAAAACGGTGAATGTAGAGCTTCATCTCGAGGGCGGAGTGCCACTCTTCGAAGGCGAACATGGTGCGCCAATAGAGCCAGAAGTTGCTTTCGAAAAAGTCCTTGCTGAAGACCTCGTTGATCCGCTTGTTCTCCATCTCTTCGCGCGATGCCAGGAAGACCGAGATCAGGTCCTTTTGCGCCCGGGCGCTCAGCGTCAGCAGATGCTTGTCCGGCACGTCCTGGCCCTGGTTCTGGGTCACACGCTGCAAGGAGATGTTCGGATCATCCTTGTTGAGCCGGTAGAATTCGTCGAGGACGCTGGCATCCTCGATCTCCAACGACGGGATCGAACGGTAGAGATCCCACAGGCATTCAAAATGCTCCTCCATCTCGCGGCCGCCGCGGATGACGAAGCCCTTCTCCGGCACGTCGAGACCATCGAGTGCGCCACCGGGAAGATCCAGCTCTTCAAGAATGGTGATGCGCTCGCCAGCAACACCGCCGTCGCGGATCAGGAAGGCCGCGCCCGCCAGTCCGGCCAGCCCGGAGCCGACGAACCATGCCGTCTTCCTGTCAGCGCCATCCGGCTTGCGGGGGCGGACGAAAGCTTCATAGTTTCCGCTGCTGTAATGCATGGCAAGCTCCTTCTAACGCCCCCGACGGCGGGGATCTGACTTCGCCTGGCTACGAAGCACCGTCGCGCTGAGCCTTTCCGTTTCGATCAATCGTTTCCCTGCGGACGCGCATAGCAGAGGTTGCAAAGAAAGGGAACCACACGGTTCCCTTGTGTGTTGTTAGTTGCTAATCTCTTCGAGCACGTTGGGTCGAAGCGCACTTGAACAAGGTCAGCAAGCGAGGTCAGGGTTGAAAGCACCGCTTCTCTATTCGTCCGACATCGAGACGATCGCCGAGGATGAAGAGCGCCTGACGGCCGAGATCGTCGAGCAGATGGCGGCCGGCAACCGCTGCGCTTTCGAGCATCACCGTCACGCGATCCGCGACGCGCATGCCAAGTCACATGCCGTCCTGAAGGGCACATTGACGGTTCACGACGATCTGGCGCCGGAACTGCGGCAGGGTATCTTCGTGCGCCCAGCCACGTATGGTGTGGTCGCACGGCTGTCCTCGGCACCCAGCGACATTCATTCGGACGCGATCCCTGCGCCGCGAGGCTTCGCGATCAAGGTGATCGGCGTCGAAGGAGAGCGGTTGTCGCCCGATATCGGGGGCGCCAACCAGGATTTCCTGATGGTGAACTTTCCCGTCCTCGCCTTTGGCACCATCGCCAAATACAAGCTGATGCTGAGCCTTCTCGAGGCGAATGCGCATGCGCCCGACACCTTCCAGCGGCTGATCGCGGGCACTGCGCGGGGTGCCAAGAAGACAGTGGAGGCGTTCAGGATGACGCCGGGGGCGACACTCGAAGGTTTGGCGCGCGACAACCATCATCCGCTCGGCGAGAGCTACCATACGCAAGGTGCTATCCGCTTCGGTGACCATGTCGCCAAGCTGGCGCTGTCCCCAGCTTCCGATAACGTCCGGGCCTTGACGGGACAGCCGGTGGGCAAGACGGATTTCTCCACGATGCGGGATGTTATGGTGGAGCATTTCGCCGGCCAGGGCGCGGAATATGCCCTGTCGGCGCAGCTCTGCACCGATCTGGCGGAGATGCCGGTCGAGGATGCGGCGGTACGCTGGGACGAGAAGGTGTCGCCGCATCGCCCGATCGCGACGCTGCGGTTCGCAGCGCAGGACGCTTACGCCCCGGCACGCCAGGTGTATGGCGACGACGTCCTGTCTTTCAATCCATGGAACGGCGTAGAGGCGCACCGCCCACTCGGCCAGATCATGCGCATCCGCCGGGCGGCTTACGAACGCTCCACCAGCTACCGCCATCGGATGAACGCGCGCCCCCGGATCGAGCCTGACCGGCTCGATGACATTCCCGATTGAACAAGCAGGAGGTCGTGATGACCACAGACAACAAGGACCCGCGCCTCGCGGATGAGAGCAAGCTTCAGGAAATCCGTCGCCGGGTGGAGGAAGTCGCCGCCGATGCACCCCACCTCGCCAAGATCGCGCTCGAGGCGATGATCCGCAAACATAATCCGGACCTGAAGGGCAGCGCCCGGTCGGCCGGCCGCGCCGGCAAGCAATCCGGCAACGTGTCCGAACTCACCGCCATCGCGACGCTCAAGCCGGGCGGCGCGGAGCGCCTGCGACGGATCTTCGATCTCACCGCCGGCAACATGGACGGCGCCCAGCGCGTCTCCACCCTGCACGACATGCGCTTCGTCTTTTTCGACGATGATACGCGCATCCTGTTCGCGACCGCTTACGACGGCGACTGGGACGCCTACATCAATGACTTTGCGACCAAGATCCCCGAGCTCATGGACCTTCTGTTCGCCAACGTCGAAGGCTGGCCGGGGATCGACAGCCCCAAGGTGAAGGATTTCATCGCCGACCACCAGATCGACGCTGCCGGCTGGTTCGTTGCCAATCCGCAGGTGACGGTGGTCGACGTACGCCGCTTCCAGCGAATGGAGAAGGCGCTCAACGTGTTCCTCGATGCAGAGGCCGCCAACATGGGCATCGACCCGACGACCAAGGCGGCGCTCGACCAACTTACAGACGCCATCTCCAAGCCGGAAGGGGTGGATTACTGACATGAGCGTTCTGGCGAACCTGAAGGCGCGCTTCAGCCGGGAGCGGGTCAAGCTGCAGCTCGACGACATCCAGGCCCTGATCCTGCGATCGCGGCCCGAGCCCTATGTCGGCCTGCACGCGATGCTGCACGTCGATGAGGCGGAAGGCGGTCGCGATCTCGTCCGCCGGCTCGCGCCGCACATCCCCTCGGCCCACGATTGGACGGACGACATGGACGCTTGGACCGGCGTCGCGATCAGCCATGCCGGCCTGAAGGCGCTGGGCGTGCCAGAGGCATCGCTGAAGAGCTTTCCCCTGCCGTTTCAACAGGGCATGGCCGCCCGAGCCGAGCAATTGCGCGACTTCGGCGAGAACGCACCCGACCGGTGGGAAGATGCCTTTCGGCCCGGCACCTGCCATATCGCGCTGACGATTTATGCCCGCGACGAAGCCGCGCTTGAAAAGGCGATCGAAGTTGCCATGACCGAGTTGGAAGCCTCGCATGGTGTCACGCTCGTCGGCACGCACAGCTTCGGGGCGGATGCCGATGCCAAGAATCCTTTCGGATTTCGCGACTCCATCTCGCAGCCGACAGTGGCGGGCGGCGGGGTGGACCCGCGGGGCGACGAGCGCGCGATCGCGGCGGGCGAGTTCATCCTGGGCGAAAACAGCGAGACCGGCGCGCCAGTCGCAATGCCCGAACCGGCCCCGCTCGGCCGCAACGGATCGTTCGTGGTCCTGCGCAAATATCAGAGCGCGGTTGGCGCCTTCAACGATTTCATCCGTGCCAACGCCGATAGCGAAGCCGACCAGGAAAAGCTGGCGGCCAAGATGTTCGGCCGCTGGCGCAGCGGCGCGCCGCTGATCCTGGCACCGGATCGTGACGACGAGGCGCTGGGGGCGGATCGATCACGCAACAACGATTTCAATTTCGCGGAAGATCCCAAGGGACTGGTCTGTCCGCATTCAGCGCACATGCGCCGTCTGAACCCGCGCGACAGCCAGTTGACGATCCTGACCGACGTCAACATCCACCGCATTATCCGGCGCTCTTCCACCTTCGGCCCCAAGTGGACTCCGGACGTGACGGCGGCCGACGATGCGAATGGCGATCGCGGCATCTTCTTCATCTTCATCAGCGCGCGGGCGTACGATACGATCGAGTTCCTCCAGCAGGAATGGATCAACCGGGGTAACTTCATCGATCTTGGCACCGAGAGGGACCCGATCGTCGCGCTGCACGAGGAGCCCGGGACCTTCACCATTCCGCAGGAGCAGGCGCGAAGGCGCGTCAACGGCGTGACCACCTTCAACCGTCTGATGGGCGGCGAATATCTCTTCATGCCGTCGCTGACGGCGCTCCGGTGGATCGGTGAAGCAGGCTGGCGCTGAACCGTCCGGCGGGCCCGGGGGGCGCTCGCAATACCGTTCGCATCGGCATGCCATCACCGTTTCGGCGGACGCGATCGACGAACTGGGCCACGTCAACAATGCTGTGTACCTGCAGTGGGTGCAGCAGGCGATAACCGCGTACTGGCGCGCGGTAGCGAGGAAGGAAGATGTCGACCGGCTTCGCTGGATCGTCGCTAGTCACGAGATCTTCTATCGAAAACCGGCCTATCACCGCGATAGTCTCATCGCGACGGTTCAGATTATGAAGCACACAGCGTGGCGAGCATGGTTCTCGACGCATATCGGCAGGGACGGCGAGACGGTCGCCGAGGTGCACTCGACGCTATGCTGTCTCGACGCGAGCTCGGGTCAACTCGTCCGCATCACTCCGGATCTGGCGCAGCCGTTCTGCCTGTAACAGGTCCGAACCTTAAAGGGGGCGGTTATCCCTCGCGAGCGGTTTTAATTGGATGTTGCGTGGCAGCCCACGAGCAGACGGCGCTCATGCTCAGCCTCTCGGCGGCGTCGGAACGGCTCGAGCGGTCGTCGCCGACGCCGACCAGGGGGTGGATGATTGGGTCTGCTGAAGGCCGAGGAAACGTCGCGAAGATCAGGGCGACCCGCAGCGCCAACGGCGGAGATGGGGAACGAGTGCTTCGCTGACCCGGTCCGCCGCTTCCTCCAGGAGCCAGTGCGACGCGCCCTGGAGCGGCAGGAAGCGGTAATCCGATAGGACGAAGTCCTTGGTCGCCTCGGCGGCGCGGCGGCCGAGCGCCTGATCCTCGGAGCCCCATATGAACAGGGTCGGGACCTGGACTGGGCCGGTGATCGCGTGCAAATCGAGCGCACGATACCAGTTCAGGCCGGCGGTGAGCGCACCGGGCACTTCCAAGCGCCGCACGTAGGTCTCGAGCCTCTCGGACGGCAGCTTGCCCCGGTAGGCGCGGCGCAGGGCGGCCGCGTTCTTCCGGAGCAGCAGTCGTTCGGCGATGTGGAACGGCATGCGGAAAAGGGATATGTAGCGCGACTTCCGCCGCTGATCGGGATCGGTACGCCTGGCGTCGAGCAGGGCATCGACGTGAGGGGTGGACAACACCGTGAGCGACAGGAGGCGCTCACGATGCGCGACGGCGAGCTTCCAGGCGACAATGCCACCCCAATCGTGGCTCACCAGATGGAATCGCTGCGCGCCGAGGGCATCGGCTACCGCCAGTGCGTCGTCGATCAGCTCGGATGTGCGGTAGCTATCGACGCCCAGGGGGCGTGCGCCGGGCGAGTAGCCCCGCTGATCGAAGGCGACGGCTCTGAAGCCGGCCCGGCTGACAGCGGCGATGATGTCTACCCACGCGTCCGCAAATTCGGGAAAGCCGTGGAGGAACAGCACCAGTTCGCCGTCTTCCGGGCCGCAAGTGATCGCATCGAAACGCATTCCGCGGACAGAAAACGGAAGGGGCGCGGTCTGTAGGTCGTGGATCAGCATGCGTTGTTGTCCTCGGCCGCGCGGAAGAGTTCTTGCCACCGCGCAAGATCGCGTCGCGCATCTCGGACGAAGGCCGAACGGCGGATCAGGCTAAGGAACAGATCGGCGATCCAGCCTGCCACGCGCGCCATCGGCCGGCGGAATTGCAGCAGCAGCACGATGCGCACCTCGTCCGTGTCGTTCCAGATCTCGTGCGGGTAGGTGTCGTCGAATACCAGTGCCTGGCCGTCCGCCCAGTGCAGCGTCTCGCTTGCCACCAACATTCGACATCCGTCCTGCCGACCGGGCACGGCGAGTCCGATATGGCAGGTCAGCAGCCCCTTGGTGACACCCTTGTGGCGGGGAATGTGAGCGCCCGGCGCAAGGATTGAGAAGAAGGCACTGTTGAGGCCGGGTACGGCGCCGATCAGCCGGCTGGTCGCAGGGCAGCGCCGACGATTTTCCTCGATCGACTGTCCATAGCCGACAAGGAAGAACGATCGCCAGAGACCATCGGCCGCGATGCGGGCATGATCGGGCGAGATGGCGTTTAACGGCGGCACCGCCTCGCGATGGGCGCATACGATGGTCGCCTCATGCGCAATGTTGCGCCACTCGCTCCGCAACAGGTGCACCCAGGGGAAATCGGCCGGATCATGCACCGGCCCGTTGCCGACCAGCGATCCACGCGTGACGATCGCATTGACTATCGGGCGCAGTTTCTTGCCCAGGCGCAGCGTAATCGGCCGCTTGGGCATGCTCGCCGCGCCAACGGAGGACCGCGCCCGGCCTAGACCGGGCGCGAGCGCGTTACTGATCACCGGCCAGCGCCGCGGGAAGGAGTGCCTTTCCGGCGGTGAGTTCCTGCTCTTCCTGCTGCGCCGCGCCGATGGCGATCTGCTTCAGCGCGGGATCGGTGCCATCCTCGGCATAGCCCTTGTACACCGACCAGGCACGGTCCTGCACCTGAATAGCCTGGGTAAGGAACAGGTTGTCGAAGCTGCCGCGCGGCGCCTTCTGCAACAGGCTGAGCAGCGAGGCTCGATCGGACGACAGCGCACTCGACGGCGTCCTGATCGTGCGCTGGTTGTCGCGAAGCGACGCAAGGAGCGACTTCTGGAGAGTGCGGTTCTCGTCCAGCACGCGCTTAGCATACGCCTTCACATCGTCGCGCTGCGCCTTGGAAAGAGCCATTTCGGACGCCTTGATCGCATAGGTATTGGCATCGGACGCTGCTGCAACGAAGGAGGGGGCACTCTGGCCCGCAATCGGGGGGGTGGTCTGCGCCGACACCGCTGTGACGGAAACGGCAAGGGCACTGGTCGCCAGGATCAACTTCAACATCGATCTTCCTCAAGCTAAAAGAACGGGGGTCAATCATTGCGCAACTGACCGCCCCAGAATGCGCAAGGGAACCGGACGGTTCCGTTAATCTCTTACCTCCCCGCAAAGATTTAGCGTAGGTGTGGATTGTGAAGTCGGGTGAGCGGCTGAAACTTGAGGTGACGGAAGGAATGGCCGCGATGGCCGGTGAGAAGGCGATACTGAAACGCCAACGCGGCCGGATAGGCAGGCCGAGTGCAGAAGAGGCGGCCAGTCTGGAAGAAAGGATCCTCTCCGCCACCTGGGACTTGCTGCTCGCAAAGGGCGCCGGCGAACTCTCGGTCGAACGGATAGCGCGTGCGGCAGCTGTTAGCAAAAAGACGATCTACACGCGATTCCATAACCGCAGTGATCTTTTGATGCGCCTTCTGCAGCGCAAGCTGGAACTGGAAGAAGACGGACTTCATGAGGACGTGCATGTGGACGACTTTCGCGCCGCGTTCTGCAGCGTTGGGAGGCGTATCCTAACCTTCTTGATCAGTTCGGAGCGTCAGGCGATTGCTGCGGTGCTGACGGAACTACCGGACGCGCGTCATGACGCCTGGACCTCTACCTATGCTGTCGGTCTGCGCGCGATTGACGCCTTACTAGCACATCCGGGTGCCGCGATCGCGCTAGCGCATACCGATTTGACGACCTTTCGTCACGCATTCTTGCACTGTTTGATCGGCCGGGCGGAGAACGTGCTGCGCGCTCCTGAAACAGATCAGTCTACGAGCGAGGATTGGATGAAGGCATTGGCAGAGCTATTCTTACGGTATGGTCCAGTATAGTAGTCGTTCGTGCATTATGACTGCTAAGCGGTGCCTCTTCGAGTCTCTCCTCGGAATGGAACTGACCTGACTAGGTGTTTGATCCCACGGTTTGATGGTGCGATCCTTTCGTTGGAATGGAAGGAAGCCGTATGGGACAGGTACGTCACGGGAGCGCCACGACCACGCACGCTGTCCGAGCAGCAATACAGCGATC
>NZ_JAKRNR010000057.1:0-8946 GCF_022346685.1 Sphingomonas sp. ACRSK
CGGGCGATTTTACATTGGAGGATCTGGGCTTCATCTTCGTTCCTTCGTCACTACGACGAAGCCCAGATCCTCCTTAAATCACAACCTCAAATCTGTGCCATTGGTGCTGACGGCGGACACCGCTCAGCACCCGCCGGTCATCCACTCGAGGCTTGCCGTGGCTCTTCGGAAAGAACGGCCGCAGCCGCTCCATCTGCTCATCCGTTAGCCAAAACAGGTCGCTCATCCCGGTCTCCTCGCGGAGCCTGAATCAGATCGCGACGCTCATATCAATGGCTCATGACCCTAGGTCAGTCGCCGCCTCCCACAGCATCATAGCAAGCAGATCGGAAACTCCCTTGGGACTGCTTTGCGCCCCAAATTCCGGCCATTCAGCTTCTTCTCCAATGGTCTGAAAGCGGACACCCTTACGTCGCGCTGGAGCCCTTACGGTTGCGAGCAAAGGAGAGGGCGAGAATGGCCAGACTGACAACGGCACCGAACATCGCGAAGCCGGCCATCACGGCATCAAGCCCCGCATCGGCGACGCGATAATGCACGACGGATAGCCAGGCGGCGATGGCGAGGCTCGCTGCTGCCAAGCCGAACTTGGACGTTGCCGTCAGGAGCGCGAATGCAAACGCCGTGGCAGTCGAACGTCGCGCGGAAACCGCCTCCGCGAAACTTGCCCAAAGCGTGGTGCTGATGCCGCCATTTGCTGCGCCGAATGCGAAGGCGAACCCCGCCTGCGAATAATAGCCTGTGGCCTCGGACAGCGTGAAGCCGAGAGCGGCAGCGGCCAGCAAAGTGATTGCGACGCAAAGGGTGGCAAGGAAGCCAAGCCGGCGAATGGCGACAAACCACAGCGGCTGCAGGAACGCGAAGCCGAGCGAGGCGGCAATGATGATCGTGCCGCCCCGCCCTTGCCAGTGGTAGGAGACGTAGTAGGGTTCGAGCTTGCTGAAGCCCGATATGGCAAGCGATAGCACGAACATCAGCAAGAGCAGTGAGACCGGTCCGATCAGCCCCGCCGCGGCCGGGCGACGGGCGGAAGAACTATCGGCGGTGCTTGCGCGTGGTCGCAGGCGCGCCAGGCGCCAAGCGGTAGCGATGGCGATCGTTGACATTGCCAGCGCAGCCAGGGCGAAGCGCCCGCTCCCGTTCGCTGCGCCGAGCAGCCAGGCAAGTACCGTGGCGACGGTGATCGACGCGAGCCCGCTGAAAAACAATCGGAATGCCGACAGGCGCGCGCGCTCGTCCCCATCGCGCGTCGCGAGGCTAAGCGTGGCGTTCTGCGGAATGTCGTAGAGCGCATAAGCCAGGCGAAAGGCGATCGCGAACAAGGCGGTCCAAGCCAAGCGCCATGTATCGGGAAGCAGATCGGCTGCGAACAATGGCGTGATGGCGGCCGCACTCGCGCAAGCCCCGACCAGCTGTAACCGGCACGCGCGAGCGAGCGTGAAGGAAGCCCCACGCAGATGCCAGCCGACAACAAGGTCGATGGTGGCGCTCAACGCCAGGCCGCCAGCGAGTACGGCGCCCATCCAGGCAACGGGCACGCCGGCTCGCTCGGTCAGAAAAAAGGCGAAGACCAGCTCGCTCGAATGCCAGAACTGGCTCTTGCCGAAATGCGCTACGCCGTAAGGCAGGAGCGATGCTCGCTTGGTGGACCCATCGACGCGCGGCGCCCGATCGAAATCACCCCGGCCCTGATACACATTAATGCGCTACGCGGCATATGCGTCAGCCCCGTGACTCACGTGATCAGGGCGCGATGACCGGTGCGAGCGCAGGCACGACGCGTGCCAGTTCCTCGGCGACGATTGCGGCGGTTTTTCGCGCACCCTCATCGCCCAGGTGTGTGGGATCTTTCCGAGGGTGAAACCGGTACCGAGCGGCGCTGCTGTCGGCCGCGGGCGCATTCGTTTCCGCCGGGTGCCCCAGCGCACTGGCACCTTCCGCACCGAGGCTACGCACCAGGTCCGCGCTGCGTGCGTTGAGATCCACCAAGGGGACACTAAGTTCGCGCGCCACAGTGCGCGTGCGCTCTGCCCAAGGTTCAAGACTGTTGTAGAAGCCTCGGACGCTGAAGAGGCGCCGCACCATGGGCGTTACCAGGATCGGCGTAGCACCGCGCGCGCGCAGCTCGCGGACGAAGCGGCGCAGATTGTCACCGAACTCCGGGTCAAGATCCGTGCGCGCGCCCATCCGCGGGTTGCCGTCGTTATGGCCGAACTGGATCAGGACGAATACGCCCGCATATCCCGGCACCGAAGCTTCCGCGAGCGCCTCGTTCCACGATCCTTCTTCGCGGTAGCTGCGCGTGGACCGCCCGCCGCGGGCGACATTGAGGCAGGCCACCTGCGGAGCCACATGGTGCGCGCAAAAGGCGCCTCCCCAGCCGCCCACCGGCGCGACGGTGGAATCGCCGACGAGGAGGATCTTGGATATAGTCAGAGTGGGCGCAACCTTCCGCTGGACGGGGGCCACGGGTGGTGCATCCGGAAGCGCATCGGATCGGGGGACGTCCTGGCCGCTCAAGACGAGTGCAGCGAAAAGCATCGAAATCATTGCGGACCTCCACCCAGGTGCCGATGCGGCGCGAAGAGCAGGATATGGTTGGCGACGGGGCGTTCGCGACCGGGAACGCCGGTGTGGATCGCGCTGTTGAGCAGCCGCGGCTTGCCGTCCGCGCCTTCCACTGCCAGCGTCGAGGAGCCGCCGCCGTCGAGATTGATCGCGTCGCTTGCGCCAAGCTTGCGGAACAACTCGGCGAGGTCCGCGAGCGTCATGCCCTTGCTGTCCGCTTGGCGGCCGTCGGCGAGCACGATCCAGGCCCGACGCCGGTCGGCCGAGATGCCGAACGCTGTTCGCGGATGCGTGTCCGTCGCATAGTCGAGCGCCGACGTCTTCGCCTTGCCGCCTTCCAGCAGGCGCGGCCCGGCGGCGACGCCGTCGACATAGCCGGCCGGGCATTGTTGTCCATCGACGATCACTGCCCGGGCACGATGGAAGCACAGCATCGAATCGACGCGATCGTCGAGGTCGACCTCGACCGGCGACACGGTCTTGCCGCGGGCGATCTCCGGTCCGGACACGTTCACCGGATCGCCGACATGCGGGTAATAATCGTCGCCGCCCTTGCTGCCGCCCTTGAACGGCAGGAAATAGCTTGCGTTGATCGCCACCTGCGCATGGCGCTCCGCCAGATAGGCGCTGGTCAGCTTGGCGACATGCTCCATGCCCTTGCTGTGATCGCCTTCGGTGAGGGCGAAGGCGATGCCGGGGCGGGTAAGATCGATGCTGACGACATGAATATGCGCCGGGCCGGGCGCCTCCCCCTGTTCGTAGTGGATTCCGGGGAAGATCGCGGTATCGGCAGCTCGCGGAAGCGTGGCGCAAGCCGCGAGCGGAAACGCCAGCACTAAGGCCAGCAATGCGGGTCTGATCATGGGTTCATCGGATCCAGGGCAGTGCGTTGCAGGGCATTGAGGTTCGGCAGGAATTCCACAGTCGTGAAGTCCCGCCGTTTCAGCCAGGCATAGGGCAGGACGCCGTGATCGTGGAGGAAGCGATCTTCCAGGATCTTCGAACCGATATACCGGCCCTCGCTGATATAGAGCGAGGATTTGTCGAGCGGCGCTCCGGTGCGGAAGATCATCCGGCCATTGTCGCGAATCTCGGTATGGGTGTGGCGGGAAAGCGGGTTGATTAGGATGCGATCGGCGGGAATGCCGAGGTCCTTGACCAGATAGGCCTTCATCTCGAACGCCTCCGTCCACAAGGTGCCAAGCGGCCGCAGGCGGGCGCCAGAGACGATGATCACCGGGGCTTTCCCGGCACGAAACAGGTCCGCAGCGGTTCGCAGTGCCACCTTGCGGCCCGGATTGAGCGGCTCGAAGGCGATCTCCGGCGACCAGCCCGGCACGACGATGGCCGCATGGGGATAGTCGCTCCAGCGAACCCCGGCGAGGTAGGGGAAGGTCTTGCGGTTTTCAGATTCCTGCAGGCGCAACTGCAGCACCGCATCGGTCTGCCGGTTGGCTTCCACCAGCGTCAGCGCATAGTGGAGCGGGATATGCCACGGGGTTTGCGCCCCTTCGGCGCGGCGGCTGGTTTCCCAGATGAACAGCGACAGGGCCGCAGGATAGCCGCCCCGGTTCATCGGATAGATCACCGAATCGATATCCGCGCCGATAGGGGCAACAGGTTTCTCACCCAGTCCGTAGACGCGGATGATCTGGTCGATCGCGGCATGGGCCTCTTCCCAGGCCTTCACGAGGAGCGCGCGGTCGCTGAGCGCGGCATCGCGGTGGAAGCGGCCGGAAGGGCGCATGTGCTCCGTCACCAGCGGGCGCAGCGCGGGCGATTTGTCGAACAGGCGGCCGATCGCGTCGGCCGATGTCCGGCGCTCGGCCTCGGTCCAGCGCATCGCCTCGCTGGTGCATTCGAGCGCAGCCGGAAGGGCCTTGCCGGCGGCATCGCGCGCCTGATAGCTGCTCTGACAGGCTCCGGAAGCCGCGGCGGCACGAGCCAGGGAAGCGCGCCGGATGGCAGTCAGATCGGGATCGCCCGCGATGGCCTTTAGCGCCCCGGGCAGCTGCTCGAGCAGGGTCAGCAGATAGAAATTCTCGTCCTGCAGCAGGGAAGGGCCGACGAGCGGCTTGTAGGCGAGATCCACGCCTTCGACATGGGCGTGGTTCAATCCGGGGCGAGCGGCCAGCTCGGCTGCGGGGATGTCCGCCCCCGGGACCGCGTCCCAGCCGGATTGCGCCAGGGCGGGCGTGCAAAGCGGCAGCGCCGCCAGGATCGCGTAGGCGAGCGGAAGCTTCTTGAACATGATGTCCTCGATCGACAGGCGTGAAAAGAAGGGCCGCCCCGTGCCGCAGGGCCGGGGCGGCCTGTTGCCGTCAGAGCTTGAAGGAAGCGCCGACCCAGAAGGCGCGGCCGGTGTAGTTGTAGTCGCGGATGTGCGGGTCATCCAGGTCCTGGAATGTGTTGCGGTAGGAATCGGTGAGGTTCCGGCCTTCCGCGATCAGCTCCACCCAGTCGTTGGCCTTCAATCGCAACTGGAGATCGAACTGCTCATAGGGGTACTCGTAGGTATCGAGTGTGGTCCCCGTCGCCGGCGTAAGGTTGATGCCCTTGAGATAGCGCGACTTGTAGGCATAGGTGCCGCGTGCCTGGAACGGTCCCGACTTGTAGAACAGCGAGAAATTGACAAGGTCGCGCGGCTGCTCGCGCATATAGTCGAGCGTCCGCAGGGAGTCGTCGCTCATCACGACCGTGGCCCTGCCGCGCATATGCGTCCAGTTGGCGGAGATGCCGAAGTCCTTGAGGAGGCCGGGCAGGAATTCCAGCCGGTTCTTCACGAAGTTGAACTCCACACCGTCGACATTGGCGTCGGCCATGTTCATCGGCTGGGAGAAAACGACTTCTTCGCCGTTGAAGGTGCCGTTGGTTCGCCCTGTGAAGATGTCGTTCTTCACTGCCTTGTGGAAATAGCTCACCGAAACGATGCCGCCCCGCTGCGGGAAGTAATATTCCAGGCCGATGCCGAAGCTGTCCGCCGTGCGCGCCTTCAGTTCGGGATTCCCGCGCGACACGGTCGCCAACCCGTCTTCGTCGTCGGTGCCGGCAGGGGTGTAGCGTTCACCGGCTGCAAGATGGTTCGGGTTCGGTCTGCCCACGCCCTTGTAGTAAGAGGCGCGCAGGCGCAGGTTCTCGATGATGTCGTAATAGCCGGTGACCGAGGGCAGCCAGTTGCCGTAATGGCCTGTGCGGCTGACGATGGTGGTGACGTCGCCAACGGTGGATGGACGCACCATCTCGGTGCTGGTGTCTTCGTAGCGAAGACCGAAGATCAGCGAAAGGCGGTCGGCCTTGTAGCTGCCCGAGACATAGCCCGCGGCCACATCTTCTATCATTTGATAGTCATTGGCGACGCTCGCGGCGTTGGTCGTCACGACGAAGTTGTCCGGGTTATCCGAAACATAGTCCCAGAATTTCTCGATATCGACCGCAGGCACCGGCGCGCTGACGTTGTGGATATTATAGGTGCCGCCGAATACCGACTGCATGTTGAACGTCACGCCCGGCGCCAGCGCATAGTCGTAGCGCGTATAATCGAACACGCGATCGGAACGACGAAACTTCGCGCCCGTCCGGAAACCGAAGCCGGTGTCTCCGTTTCCGATATTGTACCCGTAGTTGATCTCGCCTTCGGAGACCTTATCAATATTATTGTCCAACGAAGGATAGTAATAGCTGAAGGTGTAATTGGCCGGATTCGCGTAATACCCCGGGTTCGTGATCGTCAGGATCGGCGTATAGCCGGTCGCATCGATTGTGGAGGAAAGATTGGTGTTGTTGTTCGACGTGATGAAGCGGATGTTGTTGGTCGGCTCCCAGAACTTCGCGATCGAATGCGATGCGCGAACGTCCAGGGTCGACACGTCGCTCGGCGCCCAGCGGGCTGACGCATTGTAGGTGGTCAGCGGCTTGTCGTCGGCGAAGTCGTTGAAATTGGCGTACGCTTGGCCGCGCGCCGAAACGGAATTGCCGTCGGCGTCGGTGGTGTAGGCCCCACGCGTATAGAAATTGCCGAGATAGCGATATTCGCGCTCGTTCTGCTCGAAGCGGGCATAGGCGAACTGGGCGTAGAAGTTTTCGGCGGGCTTGTATTCGAGCTTGCCAAAGGCGCTCCAGCGCTCGGAGCTGAGCGGATAACCGACCATGTTGAACGTGCCCGGCACCAGCTGGTCGCCGCGAAGCGTATAGCCGCTCGGTTGGTAGCGGATCTGGTCGCGCTGGCGGCGCAGGAAGCTGCCGGCGACGACGACACCGAACTGGTCCTGCGCGCCGAACTTGGTCGAGAAGGTCGCCGCCGCACGCATCGAGATGCCGTTGGATCCCGGCGCATGATTGTTTCCCCAATAGCCCGGCGCATCGCCAAAGGACTGGAGCGAGGTGGAATCGTAGGCGCCGACATAAAGGTTGCCGACCAGATACGCGCCCCTGCTGTCATAGGCCGAGCGCGAAGCGAGGTCGATCGCGCCGCCGATGGCGCTGCCTTCCATATCCGGCGTGCGCGACTTGCGGACCTCCGACCGCTTGATCGCGACGGTCGGAATGGCTTCCATGTTCAGGCGGCGGTTGGCGCGCTCGGAAGACGCGAGCGTCGCGCCGTCCAGCGAGCCGAAGGTGTAGTCGGGATCGAGACCGCGGATCGCGACATAGCGGCCTTCGTCCTCGTCGAACACGGTGTCGACGCCGGGCAGGCGGCGCAGGCTGTCGGACACGTTGTAATCCGGCTGCTGGCCGGTCTCGTCATTGGTGAGGAAATCGGCCTCGTAGTCGCGGTTGCGCTTCTCGTCGACGGAGAGCGTGTTCTGGCGCACATAGCCGGTGACGACGATCTCTTCGGTCGCCGTGTCCGGAGCTTCCTGCGCGAACGCCGCCGGCGCCAGCGCGAGCGCGGCGACCGACGCGGTGCCGAGCAGGATTGCCTGCCTGAATTCGAAGGTCCTTCCGGAATGCAGCGCAGCCATGTGTCTTGCCCCTTTTGCTGAGTCGCTTGGGCAAATGCACTCGCATTGGGTATATTCTGTTACAGCCGGCGCCCATTGCGGCCGAACGATGGACGGATTCGGCTATGCTCGTGTAAGTTTTGTCGAATTATTCTCGTGGAGGGTATTATTTGATGGCACCTGTCGCTGAGTCCTGGCCCGAGCTGCTCGTCACCGAGCGGCGCATGCTGGCATTCGTCAACGCCAATCCGGGCGTTACGCAGAAGGAGCTCGGCGCGCTGCTCGACCTGCCGCAGCAGACCGCGTCGCGACAAATCAACGAGTTGCTAGCGCACGGCTTGCTGCTGGGCGGAGAGCGCGTCTCGCGCGGGCAACGCGGCCAGCCGAGCCTCACGCTCGGCATCAACCCCGAGCGCCTGTTCTCGCTCGGCGTCTCGATCATGGCCGACGCCATATCGGTGATGCTGGTCGATATGGCAGGCCGCGAGCGCGGCTATCGGCGCTATCGGCTGCCGGTGATGAGCCGCGCGGCCGTGCTTGAAAGCGCCGCGGCGGGGCTCGCCGAACTGACTGGGGAAGCCGGCATCGACCCGGCACGAGTGCCGGGGATCGGCGTGGGTATTACCGGATTCATTCGGTCCGACCGCCGCAGTTTCAACACCCCGCGCAGCCTGGACGAGTGGGCCGATGTCGACGTTGCCGAGATCTTCGCTGAACGCTTCGGCCGGCCCGCCTGGGCGGACAACGACGGCAATGTCGCGGCCGTGGGCGAAGCGCTCGTCGGTGTCGGGCGCTGGGCCAGAACGTTCGCCTATCTCTATATCGCCACCGGCTTCGGTGGCGGCGCGATCGTGGATGGGGCGCCGCTGCATGGCCGTCACGGCAATGCCGGCGAATATGCCACCATGCTGCCGCCGCTGCTCTACCCCTCGCCGACGCTCGAGCTGCTGCGCCAGACCATGGCGTTGCGCGGCGTGGAATTCGCGGACGTGAGCGCGCTGGTCGAAGGATTCGACGTTGGTGCGCCGGGCGTCGACGAGTGGATCGCCAAGGTCACCGATTCGCTGTCGCTGGTGTGCGGCGCCTGCGTGGGCGTGCTCGATCCGGATGCGATCGTGCTGGGCGGGCGCATCCCGACGGCCTTGGCCGAACGGGTGATCCCGAACATCATTATTCCGGTCGTGCCCCGGCGCGGCGAAGGACGCGAGCTGATCCCGATCGTGCCCGCGGCCGCACCCGGCGATACAACCGCGCTCGGCGCCGCGGCGCTTCCGCTGCAGCGCTGCGTTTTCGGGGATGGGTGGGATAGGTAACAGTCTGTCCGTCGTCAGAACATTCGGCACAACTCGCGGCGTAGATTAGCGGAGTGCGGACCTCGTCAGGGGTTGATGTTAGGCGGCGAACTTGCGGTGCTGCAAGCGCCGATGTTCGATGGTCT
>NZ_JAKRNR010000058.1:0-8619 GCF_022346685.1 Sphingomonas sp. ACRSK
GGCGGGGGCGGGAGGGGTGTACCCCGGCGGAGGCCGGGGTCCAGGTGGAGGCGGTTCGATGGAGCCGCGGGTGTATCCCCGCGCAGGCGGGGATCCAGGGCCGAGCAGAGCAAACTAGGGTAGCGCGTGGGGCCCTGGGCTCCCGCCTGCGCGGGAGCACGAGGCGGGTGCGGTTTGATGGCGCCGTACCCCGGCGGAGGCCGGGGTCCAGGTGGGAGTGGTTCGCTGGAGCCGCGGGCGTTTCCCGACTGGGCCCCGGCCGTCGCCGGGATACGTAGAAAGAGGGGTGTGCGCCGCCGCCTCAGCGGGGGAGAGCGCCTAGTCTGCGGAGGACGGCGGTGCAGGCGGGGAGGTCGAGGCTTTCGGCGCGCCAGGCGAGGACGCCGTCGGGGCGGACCAGGAGCAGGGCCTGGGCGTGTTCGTCGGCGAGGCCGTAGCGGTCGAACAGGTCGGCGCGCTCCAGGCGCTCGACGGCGCCGTGGGCGCCGGCCGTCATGCGGGCGAGCAGGTGGGTGGCCACGCGCTCTCCCGACAGGCGCGCGAGCGCGTCGGCGAGGGTGCCCGCCTCGACGGCCGAGAGGCGGCGGCGGGAGAGGGCGAGGACGTGGAAGCGATAGCCCGCGAGCAGATCGAACAGGTCGCGGTGACGGGTGAGCTGGGCATTGGGCGCGCGCTCGCCCGGGCGCGGCGCGGGGCCGCGGGGTAGCTCCGCCACCGCGGGGTTGGGCGGATAGGCGATGTCGATCTGGGCGAAGCGGCGGAAGGCGCGGTCCTGGACGACGTCGAGCGCGGAGGCCGGGCCCACCAGCATCGGCGCGAGCGCGTCGCGCAGCCAGGCGCGCCAGCCGACCTGGCCGGCGGCGGCGTTGAAGATGCGGTCGGTGAAGCGCAGCACCTCCTGCGCAACGGGCAGGCGCTCGCTGCCATAGCTGTCGAGCAGCGCCTCCGACGCGCCGCCGCGCAGCACCGAGACGAGCTTCCAGGCGAGGTTGGCGGCATCCTGCAGGCCGGTGTTCATGCCCTGGCCGCCGGCGGGCGAATGGATGTGGGCGGCGTCGCCCGCGACGAACACCGGGCCGACGCGGTAGCGATCGACGACCCGGTGATGGCTGCGGAAGCGCGTCAGCCATTCGGGGCGGGAGAGGGTGACGGGAAGGCAGGCCGCCTCCGCAAAGGCCGACTGAAGCTCGGCGAGGGTGAGTTCCGGCGCGGCGTGCTCGTCCGGGCGGGCGTGCAGGTCGGTCGCCATCACCCGCGACAGGCCGCTGCCGTCGAGCGGGAAATAGAGGCCGATGCGATCGGCATGGACGAAGACGCGGAAGCGGTCGTGGTCGAGCGGCCAGTCGACCGCGACGTCGCCGAGCAGGAAGTTCTGCGGATAGGGCGCGCCTTCGAACCGCAGGTCGAGCGCGTGGCGGACGATGCTGTGCGCGCCGTCCGCGCCGATGACGTAGCGGGCGTGAAGGGTGGTGACGGTGCCGGATGCCTCCTGCGCCTCCACGCGGACGCCGTCCGGATCGGCGGCGAGGCCGGTCACCTCCACCTCCCGCTCCACCGTCAGCCAGGCGTCGTCGAGCGCGTCGAGCAGCACCGCCTCCGTCTCCGCCTGGGGCAGCATCAGGATGAAGCGGTAGGGCGTGTCGGGCGAACTGGCATGGTCGAAATCGAGCCCGCCCACCCACTCGCCCGAGACGTGGAAGCCGATGCCGCTGTCGATCACGCCGCGCTGGAGCAGCGTGTCGGCGAGGCCGAGGCTGGCGAACAGCTCCAGCGTGCGCGCGGAGACGGCGAAGGCGCGGGATTCGCGGGTCGGCTGGGCGGCGCGATCGACGATGCGGACGTCGATCCCCTGTCGCCGCAGCAGCAGCGCTGCCATCAGGCCCGTCGGCCCTGCGCCCACCACCAGCACTTCGCACCGATCGCCGTCCGACATGGTCCTGTCTCCACGCTGGCATCGCTTTGCGCGCTGTGCTTTGGATCGGGGCAACAGCGTCGTGGCCCCAAGCTATCGCGGGTCGGGCGGCGCGGCGAGCGGCGATTTGGGTGGAGAGCGGCAATGCGCGTGCTGGGATATATGAGCGGCACTTCGCTGGACGGCGTCGATGCCGCGATCCTGGAGACGGACGGCGAGGGCGTGACCGGCTTCGGCCCCGCGCTGATGCTGCCGTTCGGGGCCGAGGAGCGCCGGGTGCTGGTGCAGGCGACCGAGGATGCGATCGCGAGCGACGGCCACGGCCCGCGCCCGGCGAGCTTTGCCGAGGCGGAGCGGGTGATCCACGACGTGCATGTCCGCGCCGCGCGCGAGCTGCTGGCGCAGCCGGACGCGGGCACGATCGAGCTGGTCGGCTTTCACGGGCAGACGGTGCTGCACCGGCCCGAGCGCAAGCTGTCGATCCAGTTGGGCGATCCCGATGCGCTGGCGGTGGCGCTGGGCGTGCCGGTGGTCGCCGACCTGCGCCAGGCGGACCTGGCGGCGGGCGGACAGGGCGCGCCGCTGGCGCCGATCTATCACGCGGCCCTGGCCGACTGGGCCGGGTGCGCGCGGCCGGTCGCGTTCCTGAACATCGGCGGGGTCGCCAATGTGACCGCGATCGCGCGCGACGGGAGTGTGGCGGCGTTCGACGTGGGGCCGGGCAACGGCCTGATCGACCAGCTGGTGCAGGCGCGTGGGATCGGCCGCTACGACGAGGGCGGGCGGCTGGCGGCGGCCGGGACGGTCGACCGCGGCGTGGTCGCGCGGCTGATGGCGAGTCCGTATTTCACCCGCACCGGCGCGAAGTCGCTCGACCGCTACGACTTTCCGCTCGATGCGGTGGCGGGGCTGTCGGACGCGGATGCGGCGGCGACGCTGACGGCGTTCACGGTCGCGGCGGTGGTGGCGTGCCGCGCGCAGCTGGGCGAGGCGGCGGCGGACTGGCACTGGATCGTGTGTGGCGGCGGGCGGCACAATCCGGTGATGATGGCGATGCTGGCGGATGCGCTGGGGCGGGTGGATTCGTCCGATACGCTGGGCATGCGCGGCGACTTCATCGAGGCGGAGGCGTTCGCGTACCTGGCGGCGCGATCGGTGCGGGGGCTGGCGATCTCCTTCCCCGGCACGACCGGCGCGCCCGAGGCGATGACGGGCGGGGTGACGTACCGGGGCTAGGGCGCGCGCCGTGACAGAAAGCGGTGGTCGCCGTAGCCATTTCGCATGACCGATGTTCTCACAGGCTATGCCGGCGCAAGCGCCGAACTCATTGTTCGGTTCGAGGCGATCTCGACGCGTGATCTCCTCGCTCCCGTAGCGGACCTGCTACCGGTCTCACCGGCACGGATCGCGGATATCGGCGCCGGGACAGGACGAGATGCGGCGTGGTTCGCGTCCCAAGGCCATCAAGTGTTGGCCGTGGAGCCTGTCGAGGAACTCCGTGCGGCAGGCATGGCTCTCCACGGAGACGAAAGGATCGCCTGGCTCGACGATCGGCTGCCGGATTTAGCCGCTGCAAGGCGAGAGCTCGCCTTCGACCTCGTGACCGTGTGCGCGGTTTGGCAGCACCTCGACGAGGATGATCGCGCCGTCGGTATACGCCACCTTGCCGACATGACGGCGGACGGTGGTCTCCTCATCCTGTCCCTGCGCCACGGTGCCGGCGCACCGAGCCGGCGAGTTTTCCCTGTTGATGTCGAGCGTACCGTCGCCGGCGCAAGAGAGAACGGCTTCGACATCGTGCGCGTTGCTGAGGCCGAATCCTTGCAGGCCGGCAACCTGGCCGCTGGTGTGAAGTGGACATGGCTCGCCCTCCGGAGGGGCCGCTAACCGACCTAGCCCTCCTTAGTCGCCGAGCGCCTGGGCGATGGCGAGGCCGGCGAGGCGGGCGGTGGCGAGCAGGCGGTCGAGGTCGTGGCCGTGTCGCGCGGCCGCCGAGAGGCCGGCCATGGTGGTGCAGACGAAGTCGGTCAGGCGATCGGCGTCCTCGGGATGGCGATCGGCGATGTAGCGGCGGATCACCGCTTCGGCTGCGACCAGGAAGGCGGAGGCGGCTTCCCGCGCCTCCGCGTCGTTGCAGCGCGTGCCCTCCAGAACCAGGCAGCCGGTGGTGCACGGCGCGGCCGCATAGCGGCGCGCGGCCTCTTCGAGCAGCGCGGCCAGCGCCTCGGCGACGGGACGGTCGGGCAGAAGGATCGCGTCGAGCGGGATCGCGCCGGTGCCGGCATAGCGATCGAGCACGCGCGCATAGAGGCCGAACTTGCTGCCGAACGCCGCATAGAAGCTGGGGGGCTTGATGCCGAGCGCCTCCGTCACGTCGGCGACGCTGACCGCGTCATAGCCGCGCGTGTGGAACAGCGTCTGGGCGACGGCCACCGCCTGTTCCGGATCGAAGCTGCGCGGACGCCCGCGAGGTTTATTTGTAGTCACTATTACAGAATGCCTTGACCATGCGAAGTCGCTGTTTATGTAGCGATCCCTACAGTAATTTGCCAGGGAGTGCCAGATGACCGCGTTTCAAGGGAAGTCCGTTCTCGTGCTGGGCGGGAACCGGGGCATCGGGGCGGCGATCGTGCGGCGCTTTGCCGCAGACGGCGCGGCAGTGACCTTTACCTACGCGGGTTCGGCCGAGGCGGCGCAGGCGCTGGCGACGGAGACGGGCAGCACCGCGGTGGTGACGGACAGCGCCGACCGGGATGCGGTGATCGCGCGGGTGCGGGAGAGCGGGCCCCTCGACGTGCTGGTGGTGAATGCGGGCATCGCCGTGTTCGGCGACGCGCTGGAGCAGGACCCGGACGTCATCGACCGGCTGTTCCGCATCAACGTCCATGCGCCCTATCACGCCTCGGTCGAGGCGGCGCGGCAGATGCCGGAAGGCGGGCGGATCATCGTGATCGGGTCGGTCAACGGCGATCGGATGCCGGTGGCGGGCATGGCGTCCTATGCGCTCAGCAAGTCGGCCCTGCAGGGGCTGGCGCGCGGCCTTGCGCGCGACTTCGGGCCGCGCGGCATCACCATCAACGTGGTGCAGCCGGGACCGATCGACACCGACGCCAATCCCGAGGACGGCCCCATGAAGGACCTGATGCACAGCTTCCTGGCGATCAAGCGCCACGGGCGGCCGGAGGAAGTGGCGGGCATGGTGGCCTGGCTGGCAGGGCCGGAAGCCGGGTTCGTGACGGGCGCGATGCACACGATCGACGGCGCGTTCGGCGCCTGAGCGGGACGCGCGCGGCCACGCCGCCACCAAAAGCGCGCCCGCGCGTTCTCCCGCCGCAGATTGCGACAGGGGGACGGGCATGAGCGAGGTTGGCGGCGCGGAGCACGGCGGGCAGGCGGCTGCCGCCGCAGGGCGGCAGGACTGATCGTGGCGCGCAACCGATATTACCAGGGGCCGCTGAGCGACCATTTCGACGGCGTGCGCTTCTTCAATCCCGGGCAGCCTGCGACGGATCGCGGGCTGCCCGACATGCTGCGGTGGAAGTTCGGGCCGCGCCCGGCGACCTGGCCCCAGGCGGTGCCGGTCACACAGGCGGTGCCGGAGCCGCGGGTGGCGGGGCTGTCGATCACCGCGGTCGGCCATGCGACGCTGCTGATCCAGGCGGCGGGCGTGAACCTGCTCACCGATCCGGTCTGGTCGGAGCGGGCGAGCCCCTTCACCTTTGCGGGGCCGAAGCGGGTGACGGCGCCAGGCATCGCGTTCGACGCGCTGCCGCGGATCGACGCGGTGCTGCTGTCGCACAACCATTACGACCATCTCGACATGGCGACGCTGAAGCGGCTGCACGCCCGCGACGCGCCGCTGATGGTGATGCCGCTGGGCAACGATGCGATCGTGAAGAAGCGTGTTCCCGCGGCGCGGACGGTGGTGGGCGACTGGGGCGACCGCATCGCGCTGCCCGGCGGTGCCGCGACGACGCTGGTGCCGGCCAACCACTGGTCGGCGCGGGGCACCGGCGACCGGCGGATGGCGCTGTGGGCGGGGCATTGGATCGAGACGCCGGTGGGCCGGGTCTATTTCGCCGGGGACAGCGGCTGGTGCGGCGGCGGCATCTTCCGCGACATTGCCGCGAAGCACGGTGCGCCCGACGTCGCGCTGCTGCCGATCGGCGCCTATGCGCCGCGCTGGTTCATGGCGCCGCAGCATGCCGATCCGGAGGAGGCGGTGGCGATGTTCGAGCTGCTGGGGGCGGCCCATGCGCTGGGCATCCATTGGGGTACGTTCCAGCTGACCGACGAGGCGCGCGAGGAGCCGGTGGCCCGGCTGGCGGCGGCGCTGGCGGCACGCGCAATCGCGCCGCAGCGATTCATCGCAGCGACACCTGGCGACACATATTCCTTCGCACCTGCGATGGCGTGAAACTTCTGCGACATTTGCTCGCTAGGCCATCGCCGGAGTGAACGCGCGGGCGTTGCGCGGGTGGGAGATTCGAATGCGTCCTTTGTCGACGGCAGCATGGTTGCTGCTGGGTGTGGCCAGTCCTGCGCTCGCAGCCGCGCAAACGGACCCGGTGCCGGCCCAGACACCGCCGCCGGGGGAGCCGGGTGACTCCGGCCCGCCCGAGGCGGTGGAGGAAGAGACCGAAGGCGCTGAGATCGTGGTGACCGGGCGCACGCCGCCGGGGACGGTGCCGGGCGACATCCCGCCCGAGATCCAGCTGTCGCCCGCGGACATCCGCTCCTATGGCGTGAGCTCGGTCGCCGAGCTGCTCGAAGAGTTGGCGCCGCAGACCGGCAGCGGCCGGGGGCGCGACGGCAATGGCGCGCCGGTGGTGCTGGTGAACGGCAGGCGCACGGCCGGCTTCCAGGAAATTCGCGACCTGCCGACCGAGGCGATCCTGCGCGTCGACATCCTGCCGGAGGAGGCGGCGCTGAAGTTCGGCTTCCGCGCGGACCAGCGCGTGGTGAACTTCGTGCTCCGCCCGCGTTTCCGCAGCATCACGGGCGAGCTGACCGACCGCATCCCGACCGAAGGCGGCAGCAACCAGTTCCAGGCGGAGGCCGGGCTTACCCGGATCAACGACGCCGGCCGGCTGAACGTCAACCTGGAGGCGGAGGGCGTCTCGAACCTGCTGGAGAGCGAGCGCGACATCACGCCGAGCACCAGCGCACGGCGGCCGTTCGACCTGACCGGTAACATCACCGGCCTTCGCGGCGGCGAGATCGACCCGGCGTTGAGCGCCCTGGCCGGAACCACCGTGACTCAGGCGGGCGTGCCGGCCGGCATCGCCAACCCGGGGCTGGCCGACTATGCCGGGACGGCGGGCGTCCTCAACGTGACCGACACGACGCCCTTCCGCACGCTCCAGCCGTCGAGCAAACGCGTGGCGGCCAACGCGGTCTACAGCACCAGCATCTTCGGCAATGTGGCCGCGACCGGCACGGTGCGGCTGGAGCGCAGCGAAAGCCATGCGCTGTCCGGCCTGCCCGGTGTGGAGCTGCTGCTTCCGGCCGAGGGCCCCTTCTCGCCCTTTGCGAACGCCACCACCCTCTATCGCTATGCCGACGTCGACCCGCTGGAGCGCACCAACCGGAGCTGGACGGGCAATGCCACCGCCGCCTTCAACGGCGACATCGGCCGGTGGCGCTGGTCGCTGAACACCAGCTACCAGCGCGACGAGTCGCGCACCTTCACCGAGCGCGGGCTGGACACCGTCGGTCTCCAGGAAGCGATCACCGCAGGCGATCCGGACGCGAGCCCGTTCGGGCCGCTGGACCTCTATGCCCGGGTGGTCGACCGGGCGAAGTCGATCAACCAGGTCGCGGCGATCGACGCGCTGGCCTCCGGCACGCTGTTCGAGATGCCGGCCGGCCCGGCGTCGGCGAGCATTCGCGTGCTGGGCAACACCACCGACCTGAAGAGCGATTCGTTGCGGGCGGGCGTTGCCCAGTCCGCCGACATCGGCCGCGATACGGGCACCGCGCGCGGCAACCTGGACCTGCCGATCGCAAGCCGTTCGCGCGACGTGCTGGCGTTCCTGGGCAACCTGTCCCTGAACGGCAATGCCGAGGTGGAGCAGTTGTCCGACTTCGGCACCCAGACGACACTGGGCTATGGCCTCAACTGGCAGCCGGCCGAGCCGGTGCGGCTGCTGGTGTCGGTGACGCACGAGGAAGGCGCGCCGACGCCGCAGCAGCTGGGCAATCCGGTGCTGGTGACGCCCAACGTGCGCATCTTCGACTATGTGCGCGGCGAAACGGTGGACGTGACGCAGGTGGAGGGCGGCAACCCGAACCTGGAGGGAGACAGCCGGCGCGTGTTCAAGGCCGGGCTGAACCTGCGCCCGATCCGCGACACCGACCTGACGCTGACCGCCGACTATGTGTCGAGCCGGATCAAGAATCCGATCTCGAGCTTCCCGGCGGCGACCGCGGAGATCGAGGATGCGTTCCCCGACCGGTTCCTGCGCGCCGAGGACGGCACGCTGCTGCGCGTCGACACGCGGCCGGTGAACTTCGCCCGTTCCAAGCGCAGCCAGCTGCGCTGGGGCTTCAACTTCTCCAAGCCGATCGTCACCGAACGGCAGCGGCAGGAAGAGGCGGCGCGCGCGGCCCGGCGGGCGGAACGCGAGGCGGCGGAAGCGGCCGGCACCGCGCCGCCGCGCGAAGCGCGGGGCGAGCGTGGCCCGGGCGGGGGACGCGGGCCACGC
>NZ_JAKRNR010000059.1:0-8496 GCF_022346685.1 Sphingomonas sp. ACRSK
CCTATCGATCCGCTCGGGCTCAGGCCCAGGCCCAGGCCGCGCTACCGAGAATAATGCTCATCCTCGAAATGCTATTACGTGCGGGACAGGCCAGCCGAACCCGTCTTTTTCAACAGCCACGACCGTTTTCCGCACACGACAAGCCGATAGAAACGGGAATCCCCCACTCGTTGTTACGAAGGAGCGGGTTAGCTGCTATGGCACCGTTCGATGCACCGACTATCCGCCCTGTTCCTCTGTCTCATGCTCGCGCTGTCGCTTGGGCTGGGATCGGTTGCGCATGCGACCGAGGGCGTTGCGTGCGTCGATGGCACCGAGGCCAGCTCGCTCGAACATAGCGACGGTGACGCTGACCAGGTGCAGGGAGACGCTGATAAGGCCTACCCGCATCATCATGGCGGCTGTCATGGGCACCATATCGGCATCCCGTTCATAGCCGATGCCGGCGCACCTGTAGGCAGGCTGCACATGGCGCCCCTGGCATGGAGCCATGACCCGATGGCGCCGGTGTCGTCCGACCCAGCACTACGGCCTCCACAAGCCTGACGAACGCCTAGCTCCGCCGGGACACCTCCCGTGTGGATTCTTGCCGTTCGTCAGGAGTATGTTTTCCATGCACCGTTTCATCGCGGCCTTTCTGGCCGTGGCGTCATGCGCGTCGATCGCGCAGGCGCAGTCATCAGCGCCACCATCGACCAATCCATCACTCACGCTTGAGCAGGCGCTGACCCTTGCCGGTGCGACCGCACCCAGCGTCGAGGCGGCGACAGCGGGCGTTCGCGCGGCGGAGGCAGGCCGAACTGTCGCAGGCTACCGTCCCAACCCTTCTGTTGTCGTGGAAACCGAGAACATCGCCGGCAGCGGTCAGTATCGCGGCGTCCGCAGCGCCGAGACGACCGCCGGCCTTGCCTTCCCGATCGAGTTGGGTGGCAAGCGTTCCGCGCGCATAGCTGTCGCCAATGCCGTGACCGACCGGGCGCGGATCGGCACGGCGCTGGCCGAGGCCGATCTTAGGCTCGCCGTGACCCAGCTCTACATTGAGGCGGCAGCGGCCGAGCGCCGGTTCGTGACGGCACGGGAGCAGGCCGCCATAGCCCGCGAGGCGCTACACGCAGCCGGTGTCAGGGTGCAGGCGGGACGCGCGTCGCCGCTGGAGCAGCAGCGGGCGGACGTGCTGCGCATCAACGCGGAAGCAACCGTTGAGCGAGCCCAGCGGCTCGCCGAGGTGTCGCGCGCCAATCTCGCACTGCGCATCGGGCAGCCCATAACCAGGTCGCTCGACCTTGCCTGGTACGATCGCGTGGAGGGCTATGGTCCGGCCCGGCCGATCGAGCCGGCCGGCACGCTCGCGCTGGCCGCGGCACGCGCGGACGTGACCACCGCCGAGGCGCAGGTGCGGCTCGCCCGCTCCCAGCGTGTCCCCGATGTGACGCTGAGCGCCAGTGCGCGTCGGCTTGAGGCCACCAACGACGTGGCTGCGGTGTTCGGTGTGTCGGTGCCCTTTCCGCTGTTCAACAACGGGAAGGCCGCCATCTCGCAGGCGCGCGCCCAGAGCGATCAGGCCCAGGCCCTGCGCCGGGCGGCCGAGCTGGACAGCGCACAGGCGATTGCCAGTGCTCAAGCCGAGGTAGCGAACGCCGCCACGACCGCGCGCAACGCGAGCGGCCCGGCGCTGGCCTCCGCAACGGAAGCCGCCCGTATCGCCCGGATCGGCTACCGCGAGGGTAAGTTCAGCCAACTCGACCTGCTCGATGCCGAGCGCACCCTTTCCGAGACGCGCACCGCCGCGATCGACGCGCTCGCCACCTATCATGACGCCAAGGCGCGCCTGGAACGGCTCGTCGCCGCGGCGCCCTCGTCCGAGGACAACGATCAATGAAGAAGAATATCATCATACGGGCGCTCGCGCCCGTAACCCTGGCCGCCCTCCTCGCCGGTTGTGGCGGAGGCAGCGGCAGCAGCGAGAAGGCTGGAGCAGAGAAGACCGAAGCGGCCGAAGGCGGCGAAGCCAGGCAAGGCCCGAAAGATATCGTCACTCTCTCCGCGCAGCAGATCGCCGATGCCGGCATCGAGGTGACGCGCCCGACCGTGGGCGGGGTTGCCGGTGCGATCGAACTGTCGGCGACGATCGAGGGCGATCCCCAGGGCGTGCAGGTCGTGTCGGCTGCCGTGAGTGGCCGGCTCGTATCCCTGAACCGCAATCTCGGTCAGTCGGTTGGCCGTGGCGACCCGCTCGCCATCATCGAGAGCCGGGAAGCGGCCTCGCTCAAGGCCGAGGTGGAGGCCGCCCGCGCCCGCGCCGCGCTCGCGCAATCCAACCTGCGGCGCGAACAGCGCCTGTTCGCCGAGCGCGTGTCGCCCGAACAGGATCTGGTCGCCGCCCGAACTGCCGCCACGGAAGCCGGCATCGCCCTGCGCCTGGCGCAGCAGCAATTGTCGGCCACCGGAAGCGGGGGCGGTTCGCTCAATCGTATCGCGGTACGCTCGCCGATCGCCGGGCAGGTCATCGCGCGTTCGGCCACGCTTGGCCAGACGGTCGCGGCCGATGCCGAGCTGTTCCGCGTCGCGAACCTGTCTAAGGTGACGGTCACGACGTCGCTTGTTCCGTCCGATGCGGGTAGGGTCAGGCCCGGCACCCGCGTGGAGGTCACGGCTGCCGGTCGCCGTCAGGAGGGCCGCGTCACCTTCGTCTCGCCCGTTCTGGACGAAACCACCCGGTTGGTGCCGGTAATCGTCAGCCTCGACAATGCCGGCGCGACATGGCGCATCGGCGAGACGGTCAACGTATCGATCCTTGTTCCCGCGAGCGGCGACCGAACCGTCGCCGTGCCATCGGCCGCGGTTCAGATGATCGAGGACAAGCCGTTCGTCTTCGTGCGCACCCCGACCGGTTTCCGCGCCGTGTCAGTCACGCTTGGCAGAACCAATGGTGGTCAGGTCGTCGTAACGTCCGGAATCACCGGCTCGGAGCGGATCGCCTCCACCAACAGCTTCACGCTCAAGGCCGAACTCGGCAAGGGCGAAGGCAGGGACGAGGACTGAGCCATGATCGGTCGCATCGTCACCCTTTCCGTCGAGAAGCGCTGGCTTGTCCTGCTTCTCACGCTCGCCGCGGCGCTGATCGGGGCCGGCGCGCTGCGCCAGCTCCCGATCGACGCCGTTCCCGACATCACCAACAACCAGGTGCAGATCAACGTCGTCGCACCCGCCCTCTCGCCCGATCAGGTCGAGAAGCAAGTCGCGTTCACGGTCGAGACTGCGCTCGCCGGCATTTCCGGCCTTGAATATACCCGTTCGCTCAGCCGCAACGGCTTCGCCCAGGTCACGGCTGTCTTCACCGAAAAGACCGATATCTATTTCGCCCGCCAACAGGTCGCGGAACGGCTGCGCACGGCGGAAGAAGACCTGCCGGAAGGCGTGAACCCGGAGATGGGGCCGATCGCGACCGGGCTCGGCGACATCTTCATGTGGACGGTCGAGTATCGCGAGCTGGACCAGGTGAACCATCGCAACGGGGAGCCCGGCCTGCAACGCGACGGCAGCTACATCACCCCCGAAGGCGATCACCTCGTCAGCGCGGCCGACAAGGCAACCTACTTGCGCACGGTCCAGGACTGGATCGTCACGCCTCAGCTCAAGAGCACCGAAGGGCTGGCGGGAGTCGACTCCCTTGGTGGCTATACAAAGGAATATCTCGTCGTTCCCGACGTGCAGCGGATGGCGGCAATGCGCCTTACGCTCCAGGACCTAACCACAGCGCTGGAGCGCAACAACACCAGCGCAGGGGCCGGCGTCGTCAATCGCAACGGCGAGGGGCTGGCGGTGCGCGCCGATGGCCGCGTCCGCAATGCCGACGAGCTGGCCCGGACCGTCGTCGCAACCCGCGAGAGCGTGCCGATCCTGCTCAACCAGATCGCGACCGTCCGCACCGGTCAGGCGCTACGCATGGGATCGGCATCGGAGAACGGGCATGAGGTGGTGGTCGGCACGGCCGTCATGCGGATCGGCGAGAACAGCCGCACCGTTTCCTCCGGCGTTGCCGAGCGGCTGACGCAGATCGGCCGCTCGCTGCCGGTCGATGTCGTCGTTAAGCCCGTGCTCAACCGCACCGAGCTGGTGAACTCCACCATCTCGACGGTCGCCCGCAATCTCGCCGAAGGCGCGGTGCTGGTCATTGTCGTCCTGTTCGCGCTGCTCGGCAATTTCCGCGCCGCGCTGATCGCCGCCTTCGTGATTCCCATCACGATGCTGCTCACCAGCATCGGTATGTTGAAGGCTGGCGTGTCAGCCAACCTCATGAGCCTTGGTGCGCTCGACTTCGGCCTGATCGTGGATGGCGCGGTCATCATCGTGGAGAACGCCCTGCGTCGCCTCGCCGAGGCGCAGCATGGCCGTGAGGACGAGCTGAGCTTGCAGCAGCGGCTCGGCCTCGTCGCTGCGTCCGCCCGGGAGATGATCCGCCCTTCCGTCTATGGGCAGGCGATCATCATCCTCGTCTATGCGCCGCTGCTGACCTTCACCGGCACCGAGGGCAAGATGTTCGAGCCGATGGCGCTTACCGTCATCATCGCCCTCGTCTTTGCTTTTATCCTGTCGCTGACGTTCGTGCCGGCCGCGATCACCATCGGGCTCAGCAAGCGGGTCGAGGAGAAGGAGAGCCGGGCGGTCACGTTCCTTCGGCAACGCTACGAACCGGGCCTGGAAAAGGCGATGCGTCGCCCCAGCATCACTATCGGCGTTGCGATCGGCGCGCTGGCCGTCGCCGCGGCCGCCTTTACCACCTTGGGCCAGGAGTTCCTGCCCCAGCTCGATGAGGGCAACGTGCTTATCCAGGCGGTGCGCATCCCGGGCACGTCGGTCGATCAGAGCCAGGCCATGCAGTTCCAGGTAGAAAAGGCGCTCGCGAAGGCACCTGAGGTCCGCTTTGCCTTCTCGCGCACCGGCACGTCGGAGATCGCGTCCGACCCGATGCCGGCGAATGCCACGGACACGTTCGTCATCCTGAAGCCGAAGAAGGAATGGCCCGATCCTGGCCTCACCAAGGAGGAGCTGGTGGAGCGGCTGGAGAAGCGTCTCTCCTCGCTGCCCGGCAACGCCTATGAGATCACCCAACCCATCCAGATGCGGTTCAACGAGCTGATCGCGGGTGTGCGGGGCGACATCGCCATCAAGGTGTTCGGCGACGACTTCGGCGAGATGAACGCAACCGCCGAGCGCATCGCGGCCATTCTCCGCAAGACCCGGGGAGCGGCCGATGTGAGGGTCGAGCAGACCGAGGGCTTGCCGATGCTCGACATCCGCCCGAACCGCACCGCCATGTCGCGGGTCGGGGTCACGGCCGGGGACGTGCAGGATACGGTCGCCGCGGCGATCGGGGGCCGGCAGGCGGGCGTCATCTTTGAGGGCGACCGGCGCTTTCCCGTCGTGATCCGGATGGCCGAGAGCACGCGATCGGACCTGACGGCAGTCGGCCAGGTGCCGGTGCCGCTCGCCGGGGGTGGCTTTGTGCCGCTATCGACCGTGGCGGACATCGCCGTGGTGGATGGGCCGAACCAGATCAGCCGCGAGAACGGCAAGCGGCGTGTGGTGGTGCAGGCGAACGTCCGCGACCGCGACGTGGCGGGCGTGGTCGCCGATGCCCGCGAAGCGATCGACGCTCAGGTGAAGCTGCCGGCAGGCACCTATCTGGAATGGGGTGGCCAGTTCGAGAACCTGGCGTCGGCGCGGAACCGTCTCGCGCTCGTCGTGCCGATCTGCTTCGTCGTCATCATGCTGCTGCTCTATGGGGCGCTAGGCTCCGTGCGGGATGCGGCCATCGTCTTTACCGGCGTTCCGCTGGCGCTGGTCGGAGGCGTGCTTGCGTTGGTGCTGCGGGGAATGCCCTTCTCCATTTCCGCGGCAGTCGGCTTCATTGCCTTGTCCGGTATCGCCGTCCTCAACGGCCTCGTCATGGTGTCGTCCATCCATGACTTGATGCGCGCCGGCATGGATCGCGCGCTGGCGGCTCATCAGGGGGCATTGGCACGGCTCAGGCCGGTCGCGATGACGGCGCTGGTCGCCTCGCTCGGCTTCGTGCCGATGGCGCTGGGGCATGGCGCTGGAGCAGAGGTGCAGAAGCCGCTCGCAACCGTCGTCATCGGCGGGCTGATCTCCGCCACGCTGCTCACCTTGTTCGTCCTGCCGACGCTCTACGCCCGCTTCGGCCGGCGTGAGCTGCCTTCGTCGTCCAACGGACACATCGAACTGCCGCCACTCCCCGCTCCGGCTCACTGAAAGGCCAGATGATGCACGACCATGCCGCAGGCGGACACGCCCATGACCATACAGCCGGCGCCAACGCCCGGATGCTTGGATGGGCGCTGGCGCTCACCACCACCTACCTTGTCGCGGAGGTAGTCGGCGCCTTTGTCTTCAACAGCCTCGCGCTCCTCTCGGACGCGGCGCATATGCTCACCGACGTGGCAGCGCTGGTGATCGCGCTTCTGGCGATCCGGTTCGGCCAGAAGCCGGCCGACGACAAGCGGACGTTCGGCTACAAGCGGTTCGAGATACTGGCCGCCGCGTTCAACGCGCTGCTGCTGTTTGAGGTCGCAATCTATGTGTTGATCGAGGCGGTGCAGCGCTTGCGCGAGCCGGAGAGCGTGCAATCCACCGGCATGGTGATCGTCGCGGCGATCGGCCTGGCGGTGAACCTCATCTCCATGAAGCTGCTCATGTCCGGCAGGGATGCCAGCATGAACGTCAAGGGCGCCTATCTTGAGGTCTGGGCCGACATGATCGGTTCGGTGGGTGTGATCGCGGGCGCGCTCGCGATCCGGTTCACGGGCTGGACGTGGGTCGATCCGATCGTCGCTGTCGGAATTGGGCTTTGGGTGCTGCCCCGAACCTGGGTGCTGCTCCGTGACACGGCAAATGTGTTGCTGGAAGGCGTGCCGGGCGGGATCAAGCTGCCCGAGCTGCGCGCGAGCATCGCCGGCCTACCCGGCGTCGCCGGCGTCCATGACCTTCACGTCTGGTCAATGGCATCCGACGACATCAACTGCACCGCGCATGTCACTCTCGCGGATGGCGCCGATCCGGATGCAGTCCGGAAGACGGTCGCAGGCACGCTCGATAGCCGGTTCGGGATCGAGCATTGCACGATCCAGACCGAGGGCGCGGCGGACGCCTGCGAAGACCACCATCATCTTCACCCGTAAGCGAGGATGACCTTCAATCGTGGGCGGCGCTGGACGGAAGAGGCTGATGCCGAGCTTCGTCAGCGCGCAGCGGTCCGGCAGCCGGTCGGAACGATCGCCAGGAAGACAGGGCCGCCTCAGAATACGATCCGGCGCCGCGCTGTCATGCTGAGCTTGTTCTGCCCTCCTCAGCGCCCTTGGCATCAAACACCGAGACGCGATCCTCTCTCCAAAGGGTCTTGAGCATTTTTCAGAAAAGACCTTCTTTTGCCAACTGGGCAAGGCAGGCCTTACGAGGATCTTTCTCGTCGCCAGTTCAGGATGTTCGGTTCGTTTCAGGCTCGTCGGTCATTGGCTATCGTTCACGCCAAAGGGCGGCATGCGATTGGCGATGCGGCTGCGATCGATAAACTGATGCTTCAACGCTGCACCGACATGCAGGATCAGCAGACCGTAGGTCAGCCAGACCAACAGAATGTGCGCCTGCTCGAAGCTGCCGTGCGCCTCGCGCGGCAGACCCGGGATGAACGGCCATTGCAGCCCGCCGATCAACGGTGTGGTCGCGCTGGTCAGCGATGGCTTGCCGGTAGAGACGTACAGCCATCCGGTCAGCGGCAAGCCGATCAGGATAACGTAGAAAAGCGTGTGGTTGAGCTTGGCCAGAGCCGCTTCCCAGCGCGGCATGCCCGCCGGAAGAGGGGGTGGCGGGTTGGCGATGCGCCAGCCCAGTCGGGCGAGGCTCAGCAGCAGGATCGCGAAACCGAGCGTCTTGTGCCAATTGAACCACGCGGTGCGTAGATCACCACGGTCCATACCCGCGAATGTCCAGCCCACGTATACCTGGACCAGCACGAGAGCCGCGATGATCCAGTGGAAGGCAACGGCACCATTGTTGTAGCGCGCCATGCCGTTTCGCGTCTCTGCCATCGTCCGCATCTTCCTTATGCTGCCCCGGAAAGGTGCTGGAACAGGATCGATCCGCCGATTGCGACGAGTACGAAGCCGCCCAGGATGCCGGCATAGCGGCCAAGATACGGACCAACATGCCTGCCGAGGATCATGCCGCTCGTCGCAACCACCGTCGTGATCCCGCCGATAACCGCACACGCGATCCAAAGGTTCACATCCATGAGCGCGAGGGACACGCCCACCGCCGCGGCATCGATGCTTGTAGCGATCGCAGTTGTGGATCGGCGTGGAAAAGGGACCCCGGTAGCGGGGTGATCGGCGTCGAAAAAGGACCCCTCATCCCGGTGGTCTAGGCTGTTCGCTTGGCGGTGTGTCAGGCGGCGAGATCGGGATGCTGATATTGGATGCT